>JAFLEC010000267.1 GCA_017302095.1 Lysobacterales bacterium
CTGTTGCGCACCCCGGTGCCGTTGCGCGACCCGCGCCTGCGCATCGTGTCCGGGCCCGAACGGCTGGAAAGCGGCTGGTGGGACGGTGGCGACGTGCGCCGCGACTACTACGTGCTGGAAACATCCCAGGGGCAGCGCGCGTGGGCCTACGCGCCGGCTGGCGAGCGCGCGGGCTGGATGCTGCACGGCTGGTTCGCATGAGCTGGGACGACGCCATCGATGGCGTGGACCGCGAGACCCCGGGCGGCCGCGTGCCGCGCGCCTGGCAGGTGGCGCAGGCGTTGTCGCAGCGGGCTGCCAACGACGATCCGGACGCGGATGCGCTGCCCGCTTACGCCGAGCTGCATTGCCTGTCCGATTTTTCGTTCCTGCGCGGCGCCGCGAGCGCCGGCGAGCTGTTCGCGCGGGCGCGCGACTGCGGCTACGAGGCGCTGGCGATCACCGACGAATGCTCGCTGGCCGGCATCGTGCGCGCCTGGGAAGCGGCCCGCGCGACCGGCGTGCGGCTGGTCGTCGGCAGCGCCTTCACCCTGGCCTGCGGCCTGCAGTGCGTGTTGCTGGTGCGCGACCGCGACGGCTACACCCGGTTGTGCACGCTGATCACCGAGGCGCGCCGCGCGGTGGATGGCAAGGGCTACCGCCTCTGTCGCGCGGACGTGGAGCGCCTGTTCGGCGGCGCCGATGCCGGCGACCGCGGCCTGTCCGCGCTGTGGGTGCCGTCCACCACGACCGATCCCGGCGAGGGGCGCTGGCTGCAGGCGGTGTTCGGCGAGGAGGCCCACCTCGCGGTGGAACTGCACCGCGACCGCGACGATGCAGCCCGCCTGCATGAATTGCTGGCGCTGTCCGCGGCCCTGGGCATGCCCGCGCTGGCCAGCGGCGACGTCCACATGGACGTGCGTCGCCGCCGCGTGCTGCAGGACACCATGACCGCGATCCGCCTCAACCTGCCGTTGGCCGAATGCGGCGCGCACCTGTTCCGCAACGGCGAGCGCCACCTGCGCAGCCGGCGCGCGCTGGCCAACATCCATGGCCCGGCGCTGATGGAAGCCGCGGCGGCGCTGGCGCGGCGCTGTCGCTTCGACCTCAAGCAGGCGCGCTACGAGTATCCCGCCGAGCTGGTCCCCGCCGGCCACAGCCTGGGCAGCTGGTTGCGCGTGCTGACCGAGGCCGGCCTGCGCGAGCGCTGGCCGCACGGCACTCCGCCAGCGGTGGCGGCGCAGGTCGAACAGGAGCTGGCGCTGATCGGCGAGCTGCGCTACGAGGCCTTCTTCCTCACCGTGGAGGACATCGTCCGCTTCGCGCGCGGACGCGGGATCCTGTGCCAGGGACGCGGCTCGTCGGCCAACTCCGCGGTGTGCTTCGCGCTGGGCATCACCGCGGTCAACCCCACCGAGACCCGCCTGCTGGTCGCGCGCTTCCTGTCCAAGGCGCGCGACGAACCGCCCGACATCGACGTCGACTTCGAGCACGAACGCCGCGAGGAAGTGCTGCAGTACGTGTACGGCAAGTACGGGCGGGATCGCGCGGCGCTGGCCGCCACCGTGATCCGCTACCGCGGCAAGAGCGCGGTGCGCGACGTCGGGCGCGCGTTCGGGCTGCCCGCCGACCAACTGGGCCTGCTCGCCGAATGCTTCGGCTGGGGCAACGGCGCCACGCCGATGGACCAGCGCCTGCGCGAGGCCGGCTTCGATCCCGCCAACCCCCTGCTGGGCAAGGTGCTGGCGCTGGCCACGATGCTGGAAGGCAAGCCGCGCCACCTTTCGCAGCATGTCGGCGGCTTCGTGGTCAGCGATGCGCCGCTGTCCACGGTGGTGCCGGTGGAGAACGCCTCGATGCCCGGGCGCAGCATCATCCAGTGGGACAAGGACGACCTCGAGACGATGGCGATGCTCAAGGTCGACTGCCTCGCGCTGGGCATGCTCACCTGCATCCGCAAGGCGATCGCGCTGGTCGAGCGCCATCGCGGCTGCCGGCTCGACATCGCCACCCTGCCGGCGGGCGACGCGCCGACCTACGCGATGCTGCAGGCCGCCGACACCGTGGGCGTGTTCCAGGTCGAATCGCGCGCGCAGATGAGCATGCTGCCCCGGCTGAAGCCGGCGACCTTCCACGACCTGGTGGTGCAGGTCGCGATCGTCAGGCCGGGCCCGATCCAGGGCGGGATGGTGCATCCCTACCTGCGCCGGCGCATGGGTCGCGAGCCGGTCGATTATCCGTCCGAAGGCGTGCGCGAGATCCTCGGCAGCACGCTCGGCATCCCGCTGTTCCAGGAACAGGTGATGGAGCTGGTGATGCATGCCGGCTACGACGCCGACGAGGCCGACGGCCTGCGCCGCTCGATGGCGGCCTGGCGCAGCGGCGGCGACATGGAACCGCACCGCGAACGGATCCGCGCGCTGATGGCGGCGAAGGGCTACGCCCCCGCGTTCATCGCGCAGATCCTGGAGCAGATCAAGGGCTTCGGTGCCTACGGCTTCCCGCAGAGCCACGCTGCGTCCTTCGCCAAGCTGGTCTACGCCAGCGCGTGGCTGAAGCGGCACGAACCCGCGGCGTTCGCCTGCGCCCTGCTGAACGCGCAGCCGATGGGTTTCTACTCGCCCAGCCAGATCGTGCAGGACGCGCGGCGCGGGCGTGGCGGACGGGCCGCGATCGAGGTGCGCCCGGTGGACGTGGCCTGCAGCGACTGGGACTGCACGCTGGAGGGCGGGCATCCCCGGCGCGGCGTGGACGACGGCGGGCAACCGGCGTTGCGATTGGGCCTGCGCCTGGTGGCCGGCCTCCCCGAGGCCGCCGCGCGGGCGATCGTCGCGGCGCGAACGCAACGCCCCTTCGCCGACGTGCGCGACCTGTGCCTGCGCAGCGGGCTG
>JAFLEC010000268.1 GCA_017302095.1 Lysobacterales bacterium
GGTCTCGCTCTGGCCACCCACACCAACCAAGGCCCAATCAACGAACGCCGCCATGGTGGAGGGTCCTGCCATGGCCGCGGGAATCGCCGCGCATGCGATCACCGTGCAGCCACCGGGCTATACCGGCCTGCCTGCACGCCGAGAGACCACGCTGTCGCTCAAGGCCCCGCAAGGTTCGATGCTGCACTGGCGGTTGCGGCTGTCATCGCCGCGGGCGCGCGCAGCCCTGGCGTTCACCGACGGCCGCCGCATGCCGTTGGCACAGGCAGATGGCGAATGGACCGCAATGCTCCGGCTGCAGGCGTCGGCGCTGTACCGCATCGAGATCGATGGCCGCGTGCCCGAAGGCAAGCCGCATCGGCTCGACGCGATCCCCGATCGTCCGCCGCAAGCGCGGGCCACCGAACCGACCCAGGCCCTGGGCCAAGCCGCCCCGCGCCAGCGCAGGTGGCCGTTGCGTTTCCTCGCCAGCGACGATTACGGCGTCGTCGCCGATGCCACCCTGCAGATCACCACCGCTCGGGGCAGCGGCGAAAACGTCGCCTTCCAGCAGCGCGAGATGCGGCTGCGGGGCAGCGGGCCGGCCACCGCCCGCCGCTTCGCCCACGACCTCGACCTGGCCGCGCTCGAGCTGGAACCCGGCGACGAGGTCGTGGCGCGGCTGGTCGTGCGCGACAACCGCTCGCCCCAGCCACAGGAAGCGCACAGCCCGAGCCTGGTCCTGCGGCTGGCCAGCGCGCGAGAGGTACAGGCCAGCGACCTCGAGGCCTCGATCAAGCGGGTCATGCCGGCGTATTTCCGCAGCCAGCGGCAGATCATCATCGACGCTGAAGCCTTGTTGAAACAGCAGCGCACGCTGGACGCCGCCACCTTCGTCAAGCGCTCCGATGCGATCGGCGTCGACCAGCGGATCCTGCGCCTGCGTTACGGCCAGTTCCTCGGCGAGGAATCCGAAGGCGATCCGACCCCGCCACCGACCAACGACGCACCCGCCAACACGCATGCCGAGGCCGATCACGACGACCACGAAGGCGGCGCGGCCACGCCCACCGCCGACGCTGCCCCGGCCTTCGGCGATGCCCGCGACGTGCTGTCGGAGTACGGGCATACCCACGACCATGCCGAAGCCGCCACCCTGCTGGATCCGCAGACCCGCGCCACGCTCAAGCAGGCGCTGGACCAGATGTGGCAATCCGAGGGCGCATTGCGCCAGGGCCAGCCAAGCCAGGCCCTGCCCCATGCCTACCGGGCGCTCGGCTTCATCAAGCAGGTGCAGCAGGCGGAACGCATCTACCTCGCCCGCGTGGGCCCCGACCTGCCACCGGTCGACGCATCCCGGCGGATGACCGGCAAGCGCGACGGCCTGGCGTCGCGCACCACCACGCTGCCGGCGGCGGACCGCGACGACGACGCCATCGCGGCGCTCTGGCAGGCGCTGGCCGACGCCCCTGCCCCCGCGGCACCGATCGACCTGGCGGCCCTGCAGCGCTGGATGGCGGCGCATCCCGCGCGCGTACCGGATCCATTGGCGTTGCAATCGGCCATCGACGTCCTGCAGCGCAAGCCCGCATGCGCCGAATGCCGCGCCGAACTGCGCGGCCTGCTCTGGCCCCTGCTGCGCCCGCCACCCGCGGCGGTACCGCACCGCAAAGCCGCAGATGCGCAGGGCCAGCGCTACCTCGATGCACTGGACGAGGAGGCGCGTCGATGAGCGCCGATGCGCTTCCGACATGGATCGCGGTCCTGCTGGCCGCGACCGCGTTGCTGGCGATGCTGCGCTTGGCCCGACGGCATCGGCGATTGGGTCGCACGCGCCTCGCGCAGTTGCTGCTGGCGCAACCCTTGCTCGCGGCGCTGCTCTACCTCGCGCTGTTCCCGCCGCGCCAGCCGGTTGCCGGCGGCACGTTGGCGGTGCTGACCGCCGGGGCCTCCGCCCCCACGCCCGGGGAACAGCGCATTGCGCTGCCGGAGGCGCCGACCAGCACGGATGCCGAGCCCATGCCGGACCTCGCCACGGCCCTGCGGCGATACCCGGGCACGGCGCGACTGCACATCGTCGGCGCCGGCCTTGAAGCACGCGACCTGGACGCCGCGCGCGGCTACGCGGCCAGCTTCAGTCCTTCGCCCGCGCCGATGGGGCTGGTCGAACTGCAGGCGCCCTTGCAGGTGGCAGTCGGCAACCGCTTCACGGTCCACGGCCGCGTCGCGGGGATGTCCGATGCCGTGGCCGAGCTGCACGATCCCGCGGGGCAGCGCGTGCAGCGCGCGACCCTCGACGCCCGCGGCTGGTTCGCACTGCAGGGCCAAGCCCGTGCGTTGGGGTTGGCGACCTTCTCCCTGCGCATCGCGACGCGTGATGGCAAGCAACACGAGGCACTGCCCCTGCCGCTGCGCATCGAAGCGCCGCCGCAACCCCGCCTGCTGGTGCTCGCCGGGGCGCCGTCGCCCGAGATCAAATACCTGCGCCGATGGGCGGCTGACGCCGGCCTGGACCTGCGCACACGCATCAGCACCGGCGGCGGACTGACCCTCGGCGACCCGCCGCTGGCGCTGGATGCCGCGAACCTGCGCCGCTTCGATGCCGTGCTGCTGGACGTGCGCACCCTGCGCGCGCTCGGCAGCGGCGAACGCGCCGCGCTCAGCATGGCGATCCGCGATGGGCTCGGCGTGCTCCTGCGCATCGACGAACCCCTGCAAGCGGCCGATCGCGCGCGCCTCCGCGCCTGGGGCTACGCGCTGGATGCCGGCACTGCGTCCGAGTCCACCCGGTTGCCCGGCGATGCCGCGTTGCCGGCGTTGAGCCGGCGTGTCCTGCGCATCGATGGTGGCGACGCCG
>JAFLEC010000269.1 GCA_017302095.1 Lysobacterales bacterium
GCTTCCGCCTGGTGCGCGCGGCGCGGGCGGCCGGGGTGCGGGTCAGCCCGGTGCCCGGGCCGAGTGCGTTGGTGGCGGCCTTGAGCGCGGCCGGCCTGCCCAGCGACCGCTTCGTGTTCGAGGGCTTCCTGCCGGCCAAGCCCAAGGCGCGCCGGGAACAGTTGCAGGCGCTTGCCGGCGAGCCGCGGACGTTGATCTTCTACGAGTCGTCGCACCGCATCGAGGAGACCCTCGGCGACATGGTCGCGGCATTCGGCGGCGATCGCCCCGCGGTCGTCGCCCGCGAGCTCACCAAGTTGTTCGAGACCGTGCTGGATGGCGACCTCGCCGACCTCGCCCGCCGCGTGCGCGTGGACGCGAACCAGCGCAAGGGGGAGTTCGTGGTGCTGGTGCACGGGGCCGCCGAGGATGCCGACGCCAAGGTGGCGGAAGGACGCCGCCTGTACGCGCGGCTGTGCGAGCACCTGCCGCCCTCGACCGCGGCGAAGCTGGCCGCCGACCTCTCCGGCGCGCCGCGCAAGGCCCTGTACGGCGGCTGATGCCCTCCAGGCGGCATTCGCGGCCGGGGGCGCGTGCGTGCGACAATCCGCAGCGGCGGAGCCGGCCAGACAGTCGCGTCATCGAGTGATCGATGCCGAGGAAAGTCCGGGCTCCACAGGGCACGGTGCCAGGTAACGCCTGGGCGGCGCGAGCCGACGGAAAGTGCAACAGAAAGATACCGCTGACGTTCGCGCGAGCGAGCAAGCAAGGGTGAAATGGTGCGGTAAGAGCGCACCGCGAGCCTGGCAACAGGCCGGCACGGCAAACCCCACCGGGAGCAAGGCCAAATAGGGTGACGATGACGCGGCCCGCGGAGTCACCGGGTAGGCTGCTTGAGCGTCGTGGTGACACGGCGCCTAGAGGAATGACTGTCCCAGACAGAACCCGGCTTATCGGCCGGCTCCGCCACTTTCCTCGCCGCCTGCTCCCGCGGGCGCGATCGCCCGAGGGTGACGATGACGCGGCCCGCGGAGTCACCGGGTAGGCTGCTTGAGCGTCGTGGTGACACGGCGCCTGGCGGAATGACGTCCCAGACAGAACCCGGCTTATCGGCCGGCTCCGCCACTTTCCTGGCCGCCTGCTCCCGCGGGCGCGATGGCCCGAGGGTGACGATGACGCGGTACCCAGAGGAGTGACCGTCTCGGTCAGTCGTCGAGTTGGATCCTTGATTCGCCCGCCGGCATGCCATCCGGCCCGAACCGGCGCTCGTGGATCACGGCGCGGCCCGCGTGGTCGACGGCGATGAGGGTGCTGGACCGCGTGCCATAGCGGGCGCCGCGGATGAACACGGGCGACAGCTGGCGTTCCAGCGCGAGGCCGACGCCGGTGTCCGGCAGCGCCTCGTCGGCGGCCGGGGTCTCGTCGGCGAGCGCTGGCCAGAGCGCCGCCAAGTCCTCCGCGTCGCCCGCCAGCCAGTCTCCCAAGGCCGAGGCTAGCCGGCGGGTCTTCGGCCACGGCGCATCGAGGCGTCCGTTGGAGATGCCGTGCACGCCCGCCGCCAGTCGCTCGCGTCCTGCCGGGTGGTTGCCCAGGTGCCAGCAGCCGTCGGCGTCGGCCAGCATCAGGTGGAAAGGCGCATAGGCCGCGGCATCCGCCTGCAGGGCCGACGTGCAGGCCTCGGCGCCCAGGTCGCCCCCCAGGAACGCGACCGGCAAGGCCCCGCGTGAAGGCCCGGCATGCGGTGTCGGCACGCCGTCGCGGACATTGGTGACCACCGCCACCTTTCCGCCGGCACCGATCCCGACCCAGGTGCCGCCGGATTGCAGGTCGCGCCCGGCGACGATGCCGCTGCCCGGCCAGGGCGCGAGCGGCAGGGTGGGGCGCGCGTGGAATTCGTCGCGGTTGCCGGCCAGCACGAAGCGCCAGCGGGGGTGGGCGGACCAGGCAAAGGCGACGACGCACATCCCCTGATTCTCGCCGGAAGGCCGGGTCCACGTGTTCAGTTATTGCAATGCAACATGCGCTGCGGCGCCCCCGAGCGACGCCACCCCGGACTGGGTCGGAAGTCACGGATTCTCAAAATTTGAGACAAAACAGCAGCTTGTGGATAAAGCTTGAACAAATCTCTGAAGGTTGCCGCAAGTCGTTGACGGGAAAGGCGAAATTCCGCACGCGGAGTTGTTGACAAGGGAATGAGCCGTGCCTAATGTGGTCTCTCGTGGGGAAACCGGGTTTTTCGTGGTTTTTCCGTCAAGAACTCCGCAAAAGACGGGGGCGACAGGGCAGGGGCATGTTCCAGGGCGAAACCGCCATCACCATCGACGACAAGGGCCGGCTGGCGATTCCGACCGCCTACCGGGAGCCCGTCGCGCGTGCCTGCGGCAATCGCCTCGTGGTGACCTATAGCCCGTTCGAGGCGGGCTGTCTCTACCTGTATCCGCAGCCGGTCTGGGAAAAGGTGCGCGACCAGGTCAACGCCCTGCCGCGCGTGCAGAAGACCAGCCGCCTGCTGCAGCTGAAGCTGGTCGGCGCGGCGACCTTCGTGGAACCCGACGGCAACAGCCGCATTTCCCTCCCGGCCAGCCACCGCAGCGCGGTCGGCATAGAGAAGAAGGCGGTGCTGCTGGGGATGGGCGACAAGTTCGAACTCTGGAGCGAGCAGGCGCACCACGCGCAGATCCGGCAGACCCTCGGGGATGCCGACCTGGGCGAGGAGCTGCGGGACCTCGCGTTGTGAGCGGCGGTGGCGCGGGCCCGGTGCCTGCCCACCTGCCGGTGATGTTCGCGGAGGTCATGGAGGGCCTCGCGGTGAAGGCGGATGGAACCTACCTGGATGGCACGTTCGGGCGTGGCGG
>JAFLEC010000027.1 GCA_017302095.1 Lysobacterales bacterium
CGGCTGGCGCGCTATTTCGGTGGTGATGCGCGTTCGTGGCTGAACCTGCAAGCGGCCTACGACCTGCGCCTGGCCGAGATCGAGAACGCGAAGCGGATCGAGAAGGAAGTGCAGCCCAAGGCGGCGTGACTCAGGCGAGCTTGCCTTCGATGTCACCCCACTGCCGATTCCGCACCATCGCGAACCGGCATGTGCCGCCGCTCAGTTCGGCCCAGAGTCCGCCGATTTCCCGGTCGTCCTGTGCATCCGTCCAGCCTTGTGCGCCCTTGTATTCCACGACGAGTATCTTCCCGTCATTCAGTGCGCAAACGAAGTCCGGGTAGAAGCGCCCAGTCGCCTTCTGCAGATGGAATGAGCCGCCGCCGCGATTGACCAGGTTGCGCACCCAGTACCTGATGCGTCCCGCTTGCGCCAGCATGTCCAGCTGGACCGCGCATTCGAACTCTTCCTTGCTGTCGAAGTCGCCGATGCGCCCGTGGAAGTGCTTGCGGAAATCCCAGCTGCCGTACTCGCTTTTGCGCGGGTCGTAATCGCGGCTTGGGGCGTAACCCTGGGGATCGAACTCGAAGAGGAACTTATCGCTCACCGATACCCGCTGCTCGCGGCCTTCACCGAATAAGGCTTGCTGGTAGGCACGCTTGACTGCGTCCCGGCGCAGCCGCCTGATGTTCTCGTCCAGCAGCTTGCGCAGGGTGAATTTCAACTGGTTTGCACGCGCCAGATTGAACCCTTCGGTATCCAGAAGTGCGCGCAACCACGCAGAAACGAACGCCTGCTTGCTGGCATGGGTCAATGAAGGTTCCAGCAGGTTTCGGCACAGCCATGCCGCCAGTCGTGTCTCGTCCCAATGCTCCGGCATATAGCTCAAGCCGAGGTCGCGTTGCAGGTCGGGCAGGAAGCCCACCTTCACTTGCCCCTCGGCGCTGACGTCGATGGTGCCGCCACCGGCCACGCGTGATGCCAGTCCCAGTGCAGACAAGTCATCCGCGGTCGGCGCGGCCTGGTAATCCGAAAGTGCCCACGGGTATTCCAGTACCTCGGCGTCATCGAACAATTGCAGCTCGCCTTGCTGGTACAGGGCCAGTTGCGGCACGCGCAGGCGTTCGCCTGTTTCGGCGGGCGTCTGGAAGGGCTCGATCGCGGTGGTGCGGCTGGCTTCGGCTGCCTGCAGGATCGCGCCTCGGACCGCTGCGTCAGGAGCCGCCTGCGCGATTTCCTCTGCCTCCGTTTCGGAAAGCGGCGCGGTGATGGTCAGGGTCTTGCTGCCCTTGTCCCAAAGCACTTTGTCCTTCAGTGCGTCCGGGATGGCTGGCTTCTTGGGCAGGGCAACGGCCACCTGCTTGAACACGATCTTCGCGCGACCGCCGAAATCCATGCCCGCTTGCCCGGGCTTCTGCGCGGCGACGAACTGGTTCACGTCTTTGCGCTCGAAGCCGGCGCCGCGTACCAGCCCGTCGCGCAATTCGTTGGCGACCCGCGCGAAGTCGTTGGATCGGATGAAGGCGTACGACTGGTTCAAGGCAGCAGTGCTCCGCGCCTTCGCATCCGGTTGTCGCAGCACCCGGCCAATCAATTGTTCCACTGCCGTCCCCGACTGTTGCGCACTCAGGCCAACGAGAATGTAGGCAAACGGGCAATCCCAGCCTTCCGCCAGCGCCTTCTGGGTGATGACGAACTTCACCGGACACCCCGGGTCGGCGATGCCGAGCGGGTACTTCGCATCGATGGCCTCCAGCCCCCGTTCCTCGCCGGTGGCGACCACGATCTCGTCGGGGGGAATGCGCTGGTTCTCCGCCAGTTCCTTCTTCACGCGCTCCGCGTCCAGCGTCTCCATGCCCTGGCGGCGAGGTTCGGACTGGATCAGCACCAGCGGGCGCAGGTAGGGCGCGCCTTTGCGATGTTCGTCGTCGGCGAGCTTCTGCAGCTCATCGCGCCGCGCGATCGCATCGGCCAGGCATTGTTGCCAGTCCGGTTCCGCTTCCAGCAGCACCGGCAACTTGATCATCTGCGCTGTCTTCAGTTCAGCCGCGCCCACGCTGTGCAACACGTTGCTGGGCACCTTCTCGGTGTCCGGGGTGGCCGTCAGCTCCATCACCCCGCTGGGGTTGAAGCGCTCGAACGTAGCGAAGCTGATATCGGTGCGCGCGTTGTGCGCCTCATCGACGATCAGGAACGGGCGGCGCAAGCGCAGTACGTTTGCCAGCGAGTATGGCGTGGTGCCGTCCTCGTCCCGCAGCAGGTTTTCGCGCTGTGCCGATGCGAGGCCATCGAAGTGTTGCATCAATGCGCCACTGGACTGATAGACCTTCAGTCCGTCGGTCTTATCGCGGCGGAACGCCTGCACGGTGGATACGATCACCACCGTCGATGTATCCAGCGTCGCGCGGGTGATCGACTTCGCTTCGTCCAAGTCGATCACCGTGATCGCACCGGCCTGTTTGAGGGCGTGGCGGTAGGGATGGTTGAGCTGGCGCAGCGCCTTCAGGGTTTGCTCGCGGATAGCGTCGCTTGGGACCAGCCACAGCACCACGCTGTGTTCGCTGCGCAGAAGATGGGTGTTGACCAGCGCCACCGAGCGCGCCGCCAGGAAGGTCTTGCCGCCGCCGGTGGGCACGCGCAGGCAGAAGTACGGCATGTCCCGGCTGAAGCCCGGTAGCGGGTTGAACGGCTGGTGCCGGCCCCACAGTTCGCCGGTCAGCTGGTAGAACGCGGTATTGGCATTGCCCAGCGAGTTGCATGCCTCGAAATACTTGCGCACCGACTCCAGCACGCGACCCTGGTACTCCTTGGGCGCGAAGCTGCTCACGGCGATACGTCCAGCGCGTATGGCGTCTGCTTGAACACAATGCCTTCGCGGTTGAGGCGCGGCGTGCCGAGGCGGCACGCCGCGGCGTAGATCACGCGCGGGCCGTCGTGCCTGGGCAGTTTGTCCAGCACCACCCCGGTCAGGACGTTGCCGCTGTCGATGGCGAGGTCGTCGAGGATGCCGTTGTAGAGCAGGTAAATCGCGCGGCCTTCGTGGATGCCCAGCAACGGCGACTTCTTCCGATTGGACTTGTAACCGATGCCAGTCTCGGCGAACCAGACGAATTCGGCCAGTTGCGCGAAGGTCACGTCCTCGCGGATCTGGCCGTCGGCGGCGAACAGGGGTTCGGCGCTCAGTTTGCAGAACTGGAAGCCGCCGCCTAGGCCCGGGACACTTTCGCCTTTGGCATTGGTGTAGCCCTGCGCGACGCGTTTGACGCGCTCGGCAGTGACATCACTCGCGATGCGATCATCCATTTCGACGAGGATGAAGCGGCGGTTGCCACCATCTTCGGCGTTTTGTGTGAGAACGGCGTGGGCAGTGGTGCCGCTGCCGGCGAACGAATCCAGGACGATAGAATCCTGGTCGCAAACCATGTTAAGCAGATACCGAATCAAAGATTCTGGTTTCGAGTATTCAAATTTTAAGCCAAGCGAGGCGATTTTGCTTGATGCCGCCTCATTGGAATCAACCCCTTCGTTCGCTCCGATAAGGTTTGATGGGACTTCTGCTTCGTAACTCGTTTTCTCGTAAGACGGAATCATTGTCCGGGTCTTGATACGAATCTCGGTGCTTCTCTCGAGTTCTTCGAGTAAATTCTGCTGAGTCCAGATAAAGCGACCAGTCATAATGACTGGGTCGATGAACCGACCATCGGAGTATCTTGTTTCGTTCTCCAGTTCCACGCGATTGACACTGGTTCCATATACCCCTCGCGCTATCGAGCCACTCCCGGGCAGGTTGGTGATGGCAGAGCCAGCTGGGAATACAAGGGTCTTTATCGAGTTTTGCCTCTTTAACAGCGGATTGTCGCTGTTGCTGGAACGTTGCAAACCCTTGAAGCGGCCCTCGAACTTGCCACGCTGAAAGCAAACGACGTATTCGGTTTTTTTCTTGGTCTTTTGGCTCAGATTCGATGGCGTTTCGGTCTTTATCCAACTAAATACCTCAACGTAATTCCTGGCTGTAAATATTTCCTGCGCGACCAGCAACAGGTTAGCTAGTTCATGGTCATCAATGCTGATAAAGATGACCCCGTCATCGCGCAAAAACTGCTTCAGTAGCACCAGCCGCGGATACATCATGCAAAGCCAGCGGTCGTGCCGGTCCAGCGTCTCGCCTTCCTTGCCCACCACCTCACCCAGCCAGCGCTTGATCTCCGGGCTGTTGACGTTGTCGTTGTAGGCCCAGCCCTCGTTGCCGGTGTTGTACGGCGGGTCGATGTAGATGCACTTCACCTGCCCCGCGTAACGCGGTAGCAGCGCCTTCAGCGCCTGCAGGTTGTCGCCCTGGACGATCAGGTTGCCGCTGTCCGGGTCGCCGCAGGACAGCGCGGGCACCGGTTCAAGCAAGCGGTAGGGCACGTCCTTGTGGTGCGTCACCACCGCGGACTTGCCGATCCAGTTGAGGCTCGGCATCTAGCGCGGCCCCAATCGCACACGCGTTGCTTGCCGGCGCTGGCCGGCAGCGATCTGCGCTGGCGAGGTGGACTGGAGCGGCGGCATGAACTCATTGCGTTCAAGATGAACGCAATAAGTTAATCATAGTGAACGCGATTGGTGAATCCCGTCCGGGCGGCCTTCTTACGCTCCCGGGCAATGAACGATGAGCGGCAAGAGTTCTCGAAGCGCTTGGCAGGCGCCTTGCAGAAGGCGGGCTACGAGCCCCGCCCCGGCGTGCTGCACAAGC
Organism: Lysobacterales bacterium; assembly: GCA_017302095.1. Classification (GTDB taxonomy): domain Bacteria; phylum Pseudomonadota; class Gammaproteobacteria; order Xanthomonadales; family Xanthomonadaceae; genus Thermomonas. The sequence continues at coordinate 4,715 of JAFLEC010000027.1, forward strand.
TGTTCAACAGCCGCTATCGCGGCGTCTCGGTGACCTTCCAATCGGTTTCGCGCTGGCTGGGCGGAAAATCCATTCCCGAGCCGGACAAGCTGCGCGTGCTCGCCGCGCTGGTCGGCATGGAGCCGCACGAACTGCAGTTCGGCGGCAAGCCGCGGGTGGGCGAGGCCGTCCCTGCATGGGAATCGCTGTCGGCGCCGGACCGCGCCACCATGGATGCCTACCTCGGCTTGCCTGCACCACAGCGCAAGCTTGTGCGCGAGTTGGTCGCGATGCTCGCAGCCGGCGTGCGGTCGTGAGCCATCGCGGCTAATCCGTCAAGCACCCCAACCACTGCCGGAACAGGGGTTCCGCCTCGAACCGGCGTTCGAGTTCGTCGCGGTGCCGCCGGGCATACGCCAGCGCCAGGCTCAGCGGCACCGCGTGCTGCGGTCGTCCGTAGGCCGCTTCGCTGACCGCCAGTCCCGCGCTGGCGGCGCGCAGGGGCATCGGGATGACCTCGGCCCGGTGGGCGAAGGGATCGGCGCACAACGCGGGATCCGAGGTCACCAGGTATTGCCGGCATACGAACGGACGCCGCGGGTGGATCGAGCAGGCGTCGTCGTCGAGGAAAGGGCAGGCCAGGCCCAGCCTGAAGTAGGCATGGGCGAGGACGCGCGCGGAGTCCGCGTCGAGTTCGTCCGCGCGTTCGAGGAACGGCAGGGCGAGGCCAGCCGCATCGAGTTGATGCTCACGGGCGTCGAAGCGCGCCTCGACGTCGTGCCGGCGCGTGGCGGGCAAGGCCTCCACCAGTCGCAGCAATGCGTACGCCTCGGGCGGCGTCACCGGCACCGGCTGCGCGCGGCAGCAGGCCGAACAGCCCTTCGCGCAGGCGACCGTGCGGCCGGCGGCAGCGGCCTTGCGCACGGCATGGGCGATCGCCGCATCGTCGATCGCGCGCTGTGCCGGCAGCAGTTCGTCCAGCCGTGCAGGGGACGGCGGCTGCGGGACCGACACCGCGACCGCAGCGCCGTCGATGCGCAGCACGAGTTCGATCCGGCGCCGGCGAGGGTCCATGCCGCAGCCAACGGAAGCCGGGCGGTGCGCGGGACAGCCCTCAGTCGGCGCGCACCCGCCAGGCCTCCGCCAGCGAGATCGCGCCCTCGCGTGCCAGCGCCACCGCGGCCTGGGTGATCGGGACCATGCCCTCCTCGATCGCCACCTGGTGGATGCGGTCGGCTTCGGCGCCCGGCACCACCAGGGCGCGCAGGCGCGGGCTCATCACCAGCAGTTCGTGGACCGCGCGCCGGCCGTGCACGCCCAGGCCTTCGCACTGGCTGCAGCCGCGTCCCGCGTGGAACACCTCGTCGGCGCCGACGCCGAGGAGATCGCGCATGTGCGCCGGCGCCTCCTCGACCTGGCGGCAATGCGGGCAGGTCAGCCGCACCAGCCGTTGCGACATCACCGCCAGCAGGCTGGCGCGCAGCAGGTAGGGCTCGACCCCGAGGTCGAGGAGCCGGGTGACGGTGGTCGCCGCGGTGTTGGTGTGCAGCGTGCTGAGCACGAGATGGCCGGTGAGGGCGCTTTCCACCGCGATGCCGGCGGTCTCGCGGTCGCGCACCTCGCCCACCATGATCACGTCGGGGTCGTGGCGCAGGAAGTTGCGCATCGCGCTGGCGAAGGTGAACCCGGTCGCGCGGTTCACCTGCATCTGCTGGATCTCGGCGACATGGAACTCCACCGGATCTTCGATGGTGAGGATGTTGATGCGCTGCTTGCGCAGCTCCAGCAGCATCGCGTACAGCGTGGTGGACTTGCCGCAGCCGGTCGGGCCGGTGGTCAGGAACATCCCGTGGCTGCGCGCCATCACGTCGTCGAGGCGCTCGCGGTCGTGCGCGGTCAGGCCCAGCTGGTCCAGCCCCCACAGGCTTTCGCGGGCGTCCAGCAGGCGGACCACGACGCTCTCGCCGAACACCGCCGGCAATGCCGAGATGCGCAGGTCGACCTTGTTGCCGTCCTCCAGCACGAAGGTGGTGCGGCCGTCCTGCGGCCGCCGGTGTTCGGCCAGGTTCATCCCGCCGAGCACCTTGATCCGGCTGACCACCGCCGCATGCAAGGCGTGCAGCAGGCTGCGCACCGGGACCAGCTCGTCGTCGATGCGGAACAGCACGTCGGTGCCGTGTTCGCCCGGGCGCAGGTGGATGTCGGACGCGCGCCGCGCCACCGCGTCGGCGATGAGCCCATGCACCAGGCGCACCACCGGCTGTTCGCGGGCGAGCCGCTGCGCCTCGTCCTCGCTCGCCGCCTGCGCGGGCAGGCTCGGGTCGAGTCCCAGCCGGCGGACCGTCTCCTGGTCCTCGACCCGGTCGTAGCTGCGCGCGATCGCATCGCGGATGCCCCGCATCGTCGCCTGCAGGGGCACCACCCGATGCGGCGAGACGAACTCCAGCGCCGCCAAGGCCTCGCTGTCGGAGGGGTCTTCCATCGCCGCGGCGAGCACCCCGCCGCGCACGCGCAAGGGCACCACCCGCAGCCGTCGTGCCAACTGCGGCGACAGCAGGGCCGCCGCCGCCGGGTCGGCCCCGACTTCGGGCAGGCGCACCAGCGGGACCTGCAGCCGGGTCGCTTGGTCGTAACAGCGCTCGCAGGCGTCGTCGCCGCTGGCCAGCCAGGTCGCCAGGTCCAGGCCGCCCGTTGCCGCGCGGGTTGCGTAGGTCCCGCGGGTGTACTCGTCGAGGTAGCGATCCAGCGTCGCGTCGTCGGCCACCAGCCGCGGCGCGACGGGCACGATGTTCCGTTGCTCGCCCATGGCGTTCCCCCTTGCCTCCGATGCCTCCAGTCTGGGTCGGGTAGTCACGACCTGCATTGCGCGGCGTCAAGCGCCGGCGATGCGATAATCCGGGCATGAGCACACCCGCAGGCAAGGACGACACCACCCACTTCGGCTTCCGCGAAGTGCCGGTGGCGGAGAAGCAGAAGCTGGTCGGCGAGGTGTTCTCGTCGGTGGCCGGCAAGTACGACCTGATGAACGATGCGATGTCGCTGGGCATCCATCGCATCTGGAAGCGCTACTTCGTCGCCACCGCGCAGGTGCGCAAGGGCGACCGCGTGCTTGACCTCGCCGGCGGCACCGGCGACATCGCCGCGCTGCTGCGCGAGCGCGTCGGCACCGCTGGCGAGGTGGTCCTCGGCGACATCAACGGCGACATGCTGCGGGTCGGGCGCGATCGCATGACCGACCGCGGCCACGTGCGCGGCTTCGACTACGTGCAGTGCAACGCGCAGGCGCTGCCGTTCCCGGATGCCAGCTTCGACCTGGTGACCATCGCCTTCGGCCTGCGCAACGTCACCGACAAGGATGCCGCCCTGCGCGAGATGCTGCGGGTGCTGAAGGTCGGCGGGCAGGCGCGGGTGCTCGAGTTCTCGGAGGTCACCGCCGGCTGGTTCAAGCCGCTCTACGACTTCCATTCCTTCCAGGTGCTGCCGCGGCTCGGCCGCCTGTTCGCCGGCGACGCCGACAGCTACCAGTACCTCGCCGAATCGATCCGCAAGCACCCGCCGCAGGACTCGCTGAAGGCGATGATGGAAGCCGCCGGCTTCGCGCGCTGCGACTACCGCAACCTCAATGCCGGGATCGTGGCCATCCACACCGGCTACAAGGCCTGAGCCGATGACCGAGCCGCCGCTGAAGACCTTCCGCGACAGCCCCTGGCGCTACTCGCAGTTCGTGGTGCTCGGCCTGCTCGTGGCGGGCCTGGTGAAGTGGCTCAGCCCGCTCGCGTGGCTGCCTGCGCTGGCGATCGGCGCCGGGGTCGGCGTCGCCTACCTGCTGTTCGAGAAGCGCCGCGGCGTGATCTGAGCCGGGGGCGGAATTCGGCCCGTCGGAGCGGTGCAAGCCGCGACATCTTCGGTCGCGACTTACTCCGCTCCTGCAGGGGAACGTCAGGTCGTTCCGACGCTTACGGCTGCCAGCCGTAGCTGAGTTTCACGAACACGCTCCGGGTCGCCCCGAACAGGTCAGGGTGGTCGTCGTCCATGAAGGCGCCATACGAAGCGCCTGCGTACAGGGCGGTTCGCGGGTTGACCTTGTACGAATAGACGGCCTGCGCGGCCCAGTCGCGGGCGGTTTCGTTCACCGGCTGCAGGTACAGCGCCGGATCGCGGGTGACCTCGCTACCCTGCAGGGTCAGGCGCAGGCGCTGGCGGGGGTCGAACTGCCAGCTGCCGCTGACGTTGGCGACCACCGCCTCGAATGCGGTGCCGCCGTCGCGGCGCATGCGCTGGTGGACGATGTCCCAGTCGGTGGCGATGCCACGGCCGATGTTGGCGTTGCCGTACAGCTCCACCATGGTGCGCTGCCCGGTCTTCGACGCGGCCAGGTCCAGCAGGGTGCCGGCCTGGACGTACATCCCGACCTGCAGGCGGCCGTTCGGGCGGAAGTTGGCGTTGGCATCGACGTAGTGCTCGTCGTACATCCGGCCCTTCCAGTAGCGGTCGCGGACCAGGCCATGCAGGCGCAGGTTGCTCTGCTTCGGCCCCTGCGTGCTGACCTGGGCCTCCAGCTCGCGCTCGAGCAGCTGGCCGTCGTAGCGGTGGGTGGTGTCGAAGTCGGCGTAGAAATCGACGCGGTTGAACGCCTGGTCGTCGCGGAACCAGCTGTAGCCACCGCCGAGCAGCGACTTGTCGTAGCCGACCTGGCCCATGAAGCCGAGGTCGGCGCGGAAACCGGGGTCGATGTCCTCGTGCGAGGCGCTGAAGTTCCAGTTGCGATTGCTGAAGGCGTACTCGAGCCGCCACGCATTGCCGGTCGGGGTGGGGTCGTCGCCGAGTTCGCCGCTGTACTGGTCGACGATCTCCTGCGGGTACTCGGACTGGCTGTGCAGGAACTGCGCGGTGGCGGTGTGCGCGCCCTGCTTCCAGCGCGCATCCACGCCGGCGACGTTGTTGGCGTAGTCGTCGCCCTGGCGGAAGGTGCCGATCGCGCCGATGCTGAAGTGGGTATTGAGGTCGTAGCGGTAGCGGCCGACCGCCACATTGGCCTTCTGGTCGAGCTGGCTGAAGCTGGAGCCCAGCACGCCGGGCACCAGCACCAGGGTGGTGGCGTCGCGCGCGACGATCGCGCCGTAGGCGCCGCTGCCGGTGCGACCGGTGGTGCGCAGGCCGTAGTCCGGGTCCGCGATCTGGCGGGTGTAGAGCACGTCGAACTGGGTGGTGAAATAGTCCGCGCCTTCCAGGAAGAACGGCCGCTTCTCCTGGTAGAACAACGCGAAGCTGCTGTTGATGTCGAGCTGCAGCTGGTCGGTCTCGACCTGCGAGAAGTCCGGGTTGATCGTCGCGTTCAGGGTCATCGCGGGCGAGGGCGCCCAACTCACGTCCACGCCGGGTTCGATGCTGGTGTCGGTGCCGCCCCAGGGCGTGCCGGCATCCGGGCGCGACTGGCTGCTGCCGATGGTGAGCGTCGGCACGACGTCGAGGTTGCGGCCCTGCTGGGCGCCGGCGAAGCCCTCGTACTTGCCCCATTCGCACTGGAAGCAGTTCGATTCGCGCGGCACCCGGTGGCTGGTCAGCTGGTGGCGCTTGTCGCGCGGCCAGTTGCGGAACAGCGAGATGCCCCAGCGCTGGTCCTGCCCGCCCTGCGGGAAGCGCAGGGTCGAGAACGGGATGCGGATCTCGACCTCGTAGCCATCGGCGGTCAGGCGGCCGGCGCTCTCCCAAAGGCCGTCCCAACTCGAATCTTCCTGGTTGTTGGCATTGGTCTCGTCGCGGATCAGGTCGGCCTGCACGCCCAACGGGTTGACCAGCAGTTCGTAGGCGCGCCGATGGTCGTCGAAGGTGTCCAGGAACACGCCGACCCAGTCGTCGTTGAACGCGGCATCGCGGTCGCGCAGCTGCGCGCGGATCTGCGAAGGGTCGGGATCCTTCGCATGGAACGCCACGTACAACGCGTCGGCGGTGTAGCCGATGCGGACGGTGGTCTGCACCGGCGCCGGGATGTTGTCGCCGGGCTGGACGTCGTAGGCGACTTGCTGTTCCAGCGCGCCCTGCCAGGCCGCGTCGTCGGGGTTGCCGTCGATGGTGATGTCGCCCTGCAACAGCGGGATGCGCCCGCCGGGGATGTAGGCAGGGGGCGCGGCGGCCGCGGGATCGGCCTTCGAGGGGGCCGGCGCGGCGTGGGCGAAGGGCGCGCACAACAGCAGGGCGACGGCCAGGGCATGCGGCTTGGCGACGAAGGCTTTCAAGTGTCTCTCTCCATGAGGCATCGGGTGCTCGGGGGATCGGATGCCTCGGTGGGGCGATGGGTTGCCATGACTGATGGCAGGGGCGGGACCGCGTCGTCCCGCGTGTGCCCGGGTCGCTGCAGGCTCGCAGGCACTGCGTGGGGCATGCAGTGCCGGTGGTCGCCCCACTTTCGGCACGGCGGCCTGCACGGCGGCCCGCCCCGGGCGGCGGTAAACTCGGGGTTTTCCGCGACAGGTCCCCCGCATGCGCCAGCTGATCCTTTCCGCCTCCATCGCCGCCGTGCTCGGCATCGCCAGTGGTTGCGAACGCAGCCCGGCCCCGCAGCAGGCGTCGGTCGCGCCCGCGCCGCAGCCCGCCGCCGCCGAACAGGTGGTGGACGAACATTCCTATGCCGAGCCGGACAAGGTCCGCACCACCGACCTTGCGCTGGACCTTGCCATCGACTTCGGCAAGAAGCAGATCGCCGGCACCGCCACCTACACCCTCGACTGGCTCGACAAGGCCGCGACCCAGCTGGTGCTGGACACCCGCGACCTGGACATCCGGAAGGCGGAGGGGCTGGGTGCCGACGGACAGTGGCGCGCCCTGCGGTTCGCCCTGGCGGACAAGGACAAGGTGCTGGGCAGCAAGCTGACCATCGACGCGCCGGACCGCCCGGCACAGGTGCGGGTCACGTATGCGACGTCGCCGGAAGCGTCGGGCCTGCAGTGGCTGGAGCCATCGATGACCGAGGGCAAGCAGCAGCCCTTCATGTTCAGCCAGTCGCAGCAGATCCACGCGCGTTCCTGGGTGCCGCTGCAGGACACCCCGCGGATCCGCTTCACCTACAGCGCGCATGTGTCGGCGCCGGCCGATGCCATGGTGCTGATGAGCGCGGACAACGACCCGGCGGCGGCGCGCGACGGCGACTACACCTTCGAGATGCCGCAGAAGATCCCGTCCTACCTGCTCGCGATCGCCGCCGGCGACCTCGTGTTCAAGAAGATCGGCGATCGCAGCGGCGTGTGGGCGGAGCCGGCGATGGTCGACAAGGCGACCGCCGAGTTCGCCGACACCGAGAAGATGATCGACACCGCCGAGGCCTTGTACGGTCCGTACCGCTGGGGCCGCTACGACTTGCTGGTGCTGCCGCCCAGTTTCCCGTACGGCGGCATGGAGAATCCGCGACTGACCTTCGCCACGCCGACGGTGATCGTGGGCGACAAGTCGCTGGTGTCGCTGATCGCGCACGAACTGGCGCACAGCTGGTCGGGCAACCTCGTCACCTTCGCCACCGACAAGGATGCCTGGCTCAACGAGGGCACCACGACCTACGTGCAGGGCCGCATCACCGAGGCGCTGTACGGCCAGGACATGGCGGACATGGAACACGTGATCGACCGCGACGAACTCAAGCAGGAATACCGGTCGCTGAAGCCGGAGCTGCAGCGCCTGTCGCTCAAGCCGGGCACGCTGTCGGACCCGGACGACCAGTCCAGCGCGACGGTCTACACCAAGGGCGCCTGGTTCCTGCAGTTCCTGGAGAAGCGTTTTGGCCGCGAGGTGTTCGATCCGTGGCTGAAGGGCTACTTCGACCACTTCGCGTTCCAGAGCATCACCACCGCGCAGTTCCGCGACTACCTGAAGGCCCAGCTGATCGACAAGCATCCGAACGTGGTGACCATGCAGGAGGTCGACCAGTGGCTGTACGAGCCGGGGATCCCGCCGAATGCGCCGGTCGTGGAATCGGGCAAGTTCAGCACGGTCAATGCCGCGCGCATCGCCTGGCTGGGTAGCGCCAAGCTGCCCGACAAGACGATCACCGATGCCTGGGGGACCCAGGAATGGGTGCATTTCCTCGAGGGCATGCCGGATACCCTCGCCCAGGCGCAGCTCGCACAACTGGACCAGGCCTACCGCTTCACCGGCACCCCGAATGGCGAGATCGCGATGCGCTGGTACCCGCTCGCCGAGCGCAGCGGTTACGCGGCCGCGCGCCCGGCGATGGGTGCGTTCCTGGAGCGGGTCGGCCGGCGCAAGCTGATCATGCCGACCTACAAGGCGCTGGTCGCGACCGAGGACGGGCTGGCGTTCGCCAAGGCGGTGTTCGCCAAGGCCAAGCCGGGTTACCACCCGATCACCACCGGCTCGGTCGAGGCGATGATCGCGGAGGCCAAGCCGATGGCCTCGCAGCCGGTGCCGGAGGCGTTGCACCCGGTCGATCCGGCGCCGCAGCCGGCGCCGACGAAGTAAGACGTCCGCGCCATGCGTTGGGCACTCGCGCTGGCGCTGGTCGTCGTGGTTGCGGTCGGGATCGTGCTGTGGCGCGATCCCTTCCTGCTGGTGCGCGGCGAGTTCGAGCGGCAACGCCTCGCCGCCGGGCTCTCGCGCGGCAGCGTGGTCGTCGATGGCCACCGCTGGATCTATGCCGAACGTGCGGCAGCCACGCCCGATGCGCCCACCCTGGTGCTGGTCCACGGGTTCACCGGCAGCAAGGAGAACTGGTACCCGCTGGCGCGCGCGCTGGGCGGTCGCTATCGCTTGCTGATCCCGGACCTGCCGGGCTGGGGCGAGAGCGAGCGCAGGCCGGGCGCGGCGTACGGATTCGGCGAGCAGGCCGCCCATGTGGACGCCTTCGTCCGCGCGTTGTCGCCGGGCAGGCCGGTGGTGTTGGTGGGGCATTCGATGGGCGGCGGGATCGCCGCGCTGGTGGCGGCGCGCTATCCGCGCGACATCGCCGCGCTCGCCCTGCTGGATGCCGCCGGGGTGCGTTTCAAGGACAACCAGTTCGGGCTCGACGTGCTGGCCGGCAAGAACCCGTTCGGCGTGGACGACGAGGCCTCGCTGCAGCGCTACATCGACATCGTGTTCCACGATCCCGACGCCAAGCCGTGGCTGCCGTGGCCGGCGTCGACCGCGCTGATCCGCAAGCGCCGCGCCGACGCCGCATTCGAGCAAACGGTGCTGGACCGCATCGGCCGCAGCGAGGAAAGCCTGCTGCCGGGCGAGGAGGCCGCGCGCATCCGCCAGCCGGCGCTACTGCTGTGGTGCCGACAGGATGCGGTCATCGACCCCAGCGCGCTCGACCTCTACGCGGCGCGCATCCCGCAGGCGCGCAAGGTGCTGCTGGATGGCTGCGGGCACATGTCGCTGATGGAGCGGCCGGCGGCGGTCGCCGAGGCGCTGGTCGCGCTGGCCGGGGACAAGCCGCGCGACGCCCAGTAAGCTCCCGGCACGCCCCGCCTCCGGACCTGCCATGAAGCCCGCGCTGCTCGCCGTCGTCCTCGAAGCGCTCGACCCCGCCTGCAAGGGTGGGGATCCCCAGGCCGCGGCACAGGCCGCCGCCGCGCAGGCCGCGGCGCAGGAGCAGGCCGCGGAGGACATGGCCCGCCAGTTCGACGATGCGGTGGCCGCGCGCAACTGGCACCTCGCCAAGGGGCTGGGCGACGTGCTGCTGATGGACCATCCGGCCAGTGCCGCGGCGGCGCGGGTCAAGCCGCGGCTGGAGGACGTCCGCGCCAAGGCCGAGGGCGAGGCCCAGCAACGCCGGCTGGCGGCCCTGTGGTCGTACGGCGACGAGCCGGTGAAGGGTGGCAGCCAGTTGTCGGCCGCGATCTACTCGCAGGAGCCGGTGGACACCGACGGCGGCGGCGCGCATCCGGTGCGGCTGATTTTCCGCGACCACCCCGACTGGGGGCGCAGCAGCTACCTGGTGCTGGAGGCCGGCGACTTCGATTGCTACGGCGGCTGCAGGCTCAAGGTCGTCGCCGACGGCAAGGCGGTCACCCTGCCGGGCTCGCGGCCGAAGACCGACGAGGCCATCGCGATGTTCATCGACGACCACAAGGCGCTGTGGAAGCTGGCCAAGGCCGGCAAGCAGCTGTCGATCGAATTCCCGACCAAGGGCGTCGGCCGCAGGACCGCCGAGTTCGAGGTCGGCGGGCTGGATCCGGCCCGGTTGCCGAAGTGGAACTGAGCGCCATGGGCAAGATCGATCCCGAGAGCGCCCCGAGCGGCCACGGCACCCGGTATCCGGCGCCGTACGATGTTCCGTGCCGCGACCGCCGCTGGCGCAAGCTGGGCGATGCCGCGGGCCTGACCGCGTTCGGGGTCAACCTGGTGACGCTCGATCCCGGTGTCTGGTCGAGCCAGCGCCACTGGCACAGCCACGAGGACGAATTCGTCTGGGTGCTGGAAGGCGAGCTGGTGCTGGTCACCGATGCTGGCGAGCAGGTCATGCGCGCGGGCGATTGCGCGGGGTTCAAGGCCGGGGTGCGCGACGGCCACCACCTGCAGAACCGCAGCGACCAGCCGGCCCGCTTCCTGGTGGTCGGCAATCGCGATGACGCGGACCACGGCGAATACCCGGACATCGACATGCAGTTCCTGCCGGGTCGCGTCAGTGGGCCCGGCGGCTATGCGAGGAAGAACGGCGACCCGTTCTGAACGCTTGCGTGCCGGTCAGGCCAGCGCGTAACCGAACTGCTGGCGGAACTGCTCGCTGAATTCGGCGTAGTCGAAGCGCTGGTTCTGGGTGCCCGGGTGCTCGACCTTGAGCGCACCCATCAGGTTGCCCATGCGCCCGATGGTCATCCAGTCGTAGCCCTTCTCGATGCCGAAGATCAGCCCCGCGCGGAAGGCGTCGCCGCAGCCGGTGGGGTCGGTGACCCGGCGCTCGTGCGCCGGCGGGATGCGATGGGTGGTCCCGTCGGCATGGATCTCGGCGCCACGCGGCCCGCGGGTGGTGATGTAGGCCTTCACCTTGCCGGCGATCTCGGCCTCGCTCCAGCCGGTGCGTTCCTGCAGCAGGTTGGATTCGTAGTCGTTGACGCAGACGTAGTCGGCGCGTTCGATGAAGGCGCGCAGCTCGGCGCCGTTGAACAGCGGCATCGCCTGACCGGGGTCGAAGATGAACGGGATGCCCGCTTCCGCGAACTCCTTCGCGTTCTGCAGCATGCCCTCGTAGCCGTCGGGGCTGACGATGCCGATGGTCACCCCGGGCACGTCGTTCACGTGGTTTTCGTAGCTGCGCATCATCGCCCCCGGGTGGAAGGCGGTGATCTGGTTGTTGTCGTGGTCGGTGGTGATGAAGGCCTGCGGGGTGAACAGCTCCTCGATCACCTTGACGTGGTCGAGGGTGATGCCCTGTTCCTCGAACCAGGCCCGGTACGGCCCGAAGTCGCCGCCGACCGTGGCCATCGGCACCGGGTCGCCGCCCAGCAGCTTCAGGTTGTAGGCGATGTTGCCGGCGCAGCCGCCGAATTCGCGGCGCATCCGCGGGACCAGGAAGGACACGTTCAGGATGTGCACCTTGTCCG
>JAFLEC010000270.1 GCA_017302095.1 Lysobacterales bacterium
GGCACCGGGTTCGCGGTGCAGGTCGGCGCCTTCGCCGATGCCGCCGCGGCCACCAGCCTGCGCGACAAGCTGCGTGCCGCCGGCTTCAATGCCTTCACCGACAGCGTGCAGACCGAGGGCGGCAAACGCACCCGGGTGCGCGTGGGTCCGGCGATGACCCGCGCCGAGGCCGATGCGCTGAAGGCGCAGGTCAAGGCGAAGGCCGGCATCGACGGCATCGTCCGTCCGCACCCCTGACCCCGCGTCGCAACGAACAGGATCGAACCCCATGTGCGGCATCGTCGGAATCGTCGGCCAGAGTGAAGTCGCGGCCCAGCTGTACGACGGCCTGACCGTCCTCCAGCACCGCGGGCAGGACGCCGCCGGGATCGCCACCGTGCATGGCACGCGCCTGCGCGTGCACAAGGGCAACGGCCTGGTGCGCGACGTGTTCGACGCGAAGTCGATGGCGCTGCTGGAAGGCCGCGTCGGCATCGCCCACTGCCGCTATCCCACCGCCGGCAGCGAGGGCAGCGACGAGGCGCAGCCGTTCTACGTCAATTCGCCGTTCGGCATCGCGCTGGCGCACAACGGCAACCTGGTGAACACCGACGCGCTGCGGCGCGAGGTGTTCGAGCAGGATCGCCGCAACGTCAACACCGAGTCCGATTCCGAAGTCCTGCTCAACGTGTTCGCGCACGAGCTGGACCTGCAGAAGGCGCTGACGCCGGAGGCCGCCTTCAACGCGATCGCGGGCGTGGCCCGCCGCGCCAAAGGCGGCTACGCGGTGGTCTGCGCGGTGCTGGGGCTGGGGCTGGTGGCGTTCCGCGACCCGAATGGCATCCGCCCGCTGGTGCTGGGCAAGCGCGCCTCGGCCGGCGGCGACGAGTACATCGTGGCCTCGGAGTCGGTGGCGCTGGACATCCTCGGCTTCGAGCGCGTGCGCGACGTGCGCCCGGGCGAGGGTATCGTGGTGACCGCGCGCGGCGAGCTGCACGCGCGCCAGTGCGCGGCGGAGCAGGCGAACGCGCCATGCATCTTCGAGTACGTGTACTTCGCGCGCCCGGACTCGATGATGGAGGAGATCTCGGTCCACAAGGCGCGCATGCGGATGGGCGTGACCCTGGGCGAGAAGATCCTGCGCGAACGCCCCGACCACGACATCGACGTGGTCATCCCGATCCCCGACACCAGCCGCGATTCCGCGCTGGAGATCGCCAACGTGCTGGGCGTGAAGTACCGCGAGGGTTTCATCAAGAACCGCTACGTCGGCCGCACCTTCATCATGCCCGGGCAGGGCGAGCGCGCGAAGTCGGTGAAGCGCAAGCTCAACCCGATCCCGCTGGAATTCCGCAACCGCGTGGTGCTGCTGGTGGACGACTCGATCGTGCGCGGCACCACCAGCAAGCAGATCGTGCAGATGGCGCGCGATGCCGGCGCGCGCAAGGTCTACCTGGCCTCGGCGGCGCCGCCGGTGCGGTACCCGAACATCTACGGCATCGACATGCCGTCGAGCGAGGAGCTGGTGGCGCACGGCCGTAGCGAGAAGGAGATCGAGCAGCTGCTGGGCTGCGACTGGCTGGTCTACCAGGACCTGCCGGACCTCGAGGCGGCGGTCGCCGGCCCGAAGTTCCCGGGCCGCAAGTTCGACAGTTCCTGCTTCAGCGGCGAGTACGTGACCGGGATCGAGCCCGGCTACTTCGAGCGCATCAAGCAACTGCGCTCGGACGAGGCGAAGAAGAAGCGCAGGGCGAGCTGAGCGAGTCGCGCTGATGCCTGCAGGCGAGGCTGGTCCGCCTCGCAACCAAGCGAGTATCGGGGAGCGACTTGCGAGGCGGACCAGCCTCGCCCATGTTGAACGCATGATGGATCTCTTCGCCGCCGCCCGCGCCTGCCTCGATGCCGCATCGCCCGACGACAAGGTCGCGGCGACGTTCGATGCCGCCGCGGCATTCGCGCGGGGCGCGCTGGCGATCCCGGAGGACGCATCGGCTCCCGAACCGATCCGCATGCCCGGGCGCCCCCCGCAGCCGCTGCTGGTGCATCCGCGCGAACTCCCGCGCCGCGGCTTCGGCAGCGTCGAGGGTCGCGCCGCGTTCATCCACGCGGTCGCCCATATCGAATTCAATGCCATCGACCTGGCCTGGGACGCGGTCTACCGCTTCCGCGGGATGCCCGACGGGTTCTATGCCGACTGGGTGTCGGTCGCGCACGACGAGGCCCGCCACTTCACGATGCTGCGCGCGCGCCTGCGCGACTTCGGCCACGACTACGGCGACTTCGACGCCCACAACGGGCTGTGGGAGATGGCCGAGAAAACCGCGCACGATGGCCTCGCGCGGATGGCGCTGGTGCCGCGGGTGCTGGAGGCGCGCGGGCTGGACGTGACGCCGGGGATGATCGCCAAGCTGCGCGCGCTGGGCGACGACGCCACCGCCGACATCCTCGAGGTGATCCTGCGCGAGGAAGTGGCGCATGTCGCGGCCGGCAGCCGCTGGTACCGCTGGCATTGCGAACGCGCCGGGGTGGAACCGCGGGCGCGCTTCCGCGAGCTGCTGCACCAGTACGCCACCGGCGTGCTGCACAAGCCGTTCAACACCGAGGCGCGATTGCAGGCAGGCTTCGATGTCGAAGAGCTGGAGAGCCTGCTGGCCGCCGCCGACTGAACCCGCGCATCGCGGCCGCGCTTGCGGCACACTCGGCGCCTCCACCCTGCGGAGCCGTGCCATGTCCCTCGTCCGCCCGCTGTTGTGCGCCGCGTCCCTGGGCCTCGCTGCCTGCACCGCCGCGCAGCCACCCGCGCCCCCGGCGCCGGTTCCGCAAGCCG
>JAFLEC010000271.1 GCA_017302095.1 Lysobacterales bacterium
GGCGGGCGAGGGACTCGCCGCGCTGCACGCCGCAGAAGATGAAATCGGGGTTGTCGCGTTGCAGGGCCGCGCGCGCGGGGCCGTCGCCGACCCACACGAACCTGGCGGACGGCAGCGTGGCCTGCAGCGCGCGGAAGGCGCGCACCGCCAGCGGCAGGTTCTTCTCCGCGGCGATGCGGCCCACGTAGATCGCGGCGACGTCGGCCTCGCCGAGGCCCCAGGCCGCGCGCAGGGCGGGATCGCGCATGGCCGGGTCGAATTGCGCGGTGTCGACCGCGCGCGCCAGCCGGACCACGTTGTCGAAGCCGGCGCCTGCGAGGAACGCCTGCAGTTCTCGGGTCGGGACCAGGGTCGCGTGCGCGCCGTTGTGGAAGCGACGCATCCAGCGCATCGCCGCGCCTTGCAGCCAGGGCGCGCCGTAGTCGCGCATGTAGTCGTCGAAGCGGGTGTGGAAGCCGGTGGCGGCGGGAATGCCGAGCTGCCGCGCAGCGCGCAACGCCGACCAGCCCAGCGGGCCTTCGGTGGCCACGTAGATCGCATCCGGACGCGTTGCCTGCCAGCGCTTGCGGAGCTGGCGGGTGGCAGGCAAGCCGAACTTCAAGCCGGGGTAGCGAGGCAGCGCGGCACCGCGCACCAGCAGGGCATGCGGCACGGGACGATGGTCGCCCTCCTGGCGTGGCCGGACCAATTCCACGTGGTGGCCACGTTCGCGCAGGCCCTGCTCCAGGCCCTGCACGGTCAAGGCCACGCCATTGACTTCCGGCGGGTAGGTCTCGGTGACGATGCCGTAGCGCATGCGCGACTCCGCGTTTGCGCCAGCCTGCCGCGCCTCGGTGACCACCGCATGGCTGGCCAATGACGGCGAGGTGACAAGGCCCAGGCGACCAACCGGTGCGGGATACTGGCCTTTCCTCCGTCGGAGCGCCGCCATGCCCGGTCCCCAGATCCACGAGTTGCAACGCGTGTTCACCACCCGCCTCGATACGCTGTCGCACATCCTCGACATCGGCGAGGCGCACCTCGGTGCCAGCCACGACCTCGCCCAGGCGCGCCTGGCGCCGGACATGCTCCCGCTGGGCACCCAAGTCGCGTTCGCCTGCAACCAGCCGCGCGGCTTCTCGCAGTGGTGCGCGGGCGAGGCGGTGCAGAACCTCGACCCCGCGGTGCCGTCTCTGGAGATCGCCCGGGCGCACATCGCCGACACCCGCGCGCGCGTGCTGGCGATCGCCTGCGACGACGCCAAGCTGGAGGAAACGAAGCGGATCGGGTTGGGCGGCGCCTTGTACTGCGAGTTGCCGGGGCACGGCTACGCCAGCGAATACCTGTTGCCCAACTTCTATTTCCACATCACCACGACCTACGCGATCCTGCGCATGCTTGGGGCGCCGGTCGGCAAGGCCGATTACATGCGTTTCCTGCTGCCGCACATGCGCACCGAGGGCTGAGTCTCGCGATCCGGGCGCATCCGCACGGGACCTGCTGTCGTAGGGAAGCGAGGTCCAGACTGCGGGTGTCGCGTGTCGATGCGTTGTCCCGATCCTCGCCGGAAATCGCCAGCCTCGCAGTGGCGTCCCCGCATGCCGTTCGATCTGTTGGCGGTGGTCGTCGCCAAGTTGGTGTTCGGCGGCCTTGCGTTGTACGCGCTCTGGGCGGTGGGCCGCGGATGATCGGCAGACGGTGCTAGCGGCTCACGGCGTCTCCACGAGGAACGCGGTCAGGCGTCGCACCAGCGGCAGGGCCACCAGCAGGACCGGGAACGCGATCAGCCAGGACAGGCCCCAAGCCTCCAGCCATTTACCGAGGAAGCCCGGCCCGGCGCCGAAACCGGTGAGGGTGCTGACCAGCGATACCACGCAGGTCATGAGGATGGAGAGCAACAGCGGCGTGACCACCCGGGCGTGGCGGGAGGGCAGCTTGCGCAGGCGCGGGCGTGTCGTGGCGTTCATGCCGGGATGATGGACGAGGGCGCGCCAAGGTCGCAGGCTCAGGGCGGGGCGGCAAGCGGCACGACGTCCAGGTGGCCCACTTTCATCCGCAGGTCGAGGGCGAAGCGCGACTTGAGGTGGAAGTCCGCATCCAGGGTGCCCGGCTTCGAAGGCGTGACCAGGACGACCACGTGCCGGCGTGCACGCGGGTCGCGCGCGGACGCAGGTGCGTCCAGCAGCAGGCGATAGACGCGTGGTTGGCCGCCTCCCGGTTCCGGCGCGGTCGCCGCGAAGGCGCCATCGCCGATGCGGCCCTGCAGTCGTCCTTCGGCATCGAAGCGGAGCTCGACCGGCAGCGCGCCCAGTGCCTGCCGGGTGTCGTTCTCGAAGAACCGCGCGCTGCCGCGCCAATGGCCGGCCTCGGGCGCCGACTGCGCTTGCACCGCAGCGGCCAGCAGCATGAACGGCAACCACCAACGACGCATGGGACGGCCTCCGCAAGGCAGCGATGGAATTGGACCTGCCGTAGCCTAGCGCGTCCCCCGCAGGTGTTCCCGCACGATGCTGACCAGCCTGGGTCCATTCCCGATCTCCGCCGTCGTCCTGGTGTTCGCGCTTGCGCTGGCGGCGGGCGTGGGGCGTGGCATCGCGACTCGCCTGCCGCCGCCGCGGCCACCGGTCGGCGCGGTCCTGCTCGACATGCTGTTGGTCGGCGTCGCCGCGGCGCGACTGGGCTTCGTGCTGCGCTGGTGGCCGCAGTACGCAGCCGAACCGATGGCGATCCTGCGCCTCGGGGATGGTGGTTACCTTGGCTGGGTCGGGGTGGTCGCGGCGCTGGGGTTCGGGGCGTGGCGCGCACGTCGCCACG
>JAFLEC010000272.1 GCA_017302095.1 Lysobacterales bacterium
CGGAAGACATCGCCAGCGCAAGCGGGCGGAAGCGGGAATGCGTGGTCATGGTGGGTCCTGTGCGGTTTCGGGGGTCAGGGGATCGCGTCAATGCTGTGTTCTTCCGCGCCTTCCTGGCCCGGGAGGTTGGTCGCGCCGAACAGGATCGGCATCATCGCGCCGAAGGCATTGGTGATGAACTTCGAGGGCGCGGCGGCCTTGGCCTCGGCTTCGAGCAACTGCTGCAGCTCGGCGACCTTGGCCGGGTTCGCGGCGGCGAGGTTGTTCTTCTCGTACGGGTCCTTGCCCAGCTCGAACAGCTCCACGCTGCTCGGCAGGGTGGTGCGCCACACCAGCTTCCAACCGTCCTTCAGGACCGCGGCCTGTTGCGGTTCGACCGAATAGATCGTGGTGGTGCGCGGCGATGGCACGCCCTTGGTCAGCATCGGGCCCATGTCCATGCCGTCGATCGGCTTCGGCTGCTCCAGCGAGCCGCCCGCCAGCTTGATCAGGGTCGGGTAGACGTCGACCACGTGCATCTGGCCGTTGTTGACCGTGCCCGGCTTGATGTGGCCCTTCCAGTTGGCCAGCGCGATCACGCGGGTGCCGCCTTCGTACAGGGTGCCCTTGCCGTCGCGGTACGGGCCGTTGCTGGCCGGCAGCACCAGCTTGGACACGTCGGCCTCGCCGGCGAACTTGGAGGAGCGCACGCCGCCGTTGTCGCTCTGGTACACGATCAGCGTGTTCTCCAGCATGCCGCGCTTCTTCAGCTCGGCGACCACGCGGCCGACCTGGTCGTCCAGCGCGGTGACCATGCCGGCGTAGGCGCGGCGGGTGGGCTCGGTGATCTGCGGGTTGCGGGCCTGGTAGTGCTCCGGCGCCTGGAACGGCGAATGCGGGGCAGTGAAGGCCAGGTACAGGAACATCGGCTTCTTGCCGTCGTATTCGCGGATCAGGCGCACCGCATCGTCGCCGAACAGGTCGGTGGCGTAGCCGTCTTCGTGCACCAGCTCGTTGTTGCGGTACCAGTCGGTCTTGCCGTGGGCGGAATGGGTGAAGTAGTCGATCTCCCCCAGCACCGCGCCGTAGTGGTAGTCGAAGCCGCGCTGGCGCGGCCAGTACTTCTCGTTCGCATGGCCGATGTGCCACTTGCCGACCATCGCGGTGTAGTAGCCCGCGTCCTTCAACGCCTGCGGCAGGGTGCGCTCGTCGGTGTCGAGGCCGTAGTCGCCGTTGGACGGGATCACCGCCGATTGCATGCCGGTGCGGTACGGGTAGCGGCCGGTCATCAGTGCCGAACGCGTCTGCGTGCACAGCGGCTGGGCATGGAACTGCTCCAGGCGCATGCCGCCGTTGGCGAGGGCGTCGATGTTCGGGGTCTTGATGTCGGAACCGTGGTAGCCCACGTCCGCCCAGCCCTGGTCGTCGGCGATGATGTAGACGATGTTGGGTTGTTTCGCCGGGGTCTTGGCCGCGGCGTCGCTCACCAGGCCGGCGCCGAACAGCAGGCCGACGCTGGCTAGCAATGAAAAAGTACGACGGAGTTTCATGGTGTCCCCTTGACGTTCCCGGCAATGGATCG
The DNA here is from genome assembly GCA_017302095.1 of Lysobacterales bacterium. Taxonomy (GTDB): domain Bacteria; phylum Pseudomonadota; class Gammaproteobacteria; order Xanthomonadales; family Xanthomonadaceae; genus Thermomonas. The sequence goes on from JAFLEC010000272.1 coordinate 1,562, forward strand.
CGCAGGGACAGTCCCCTGGCGGATGCAAGGCTAGGAGGGGGGCGGAAAGGACGAAATGGGACCTTGATCCCATCCGGTTGAGGCTGCGACAGGGCGCTCTGACCTCGAACGAGGCGACCCAAGAGGGCGCCACGGCCCCGCTTTTGGGGGAGTTCGTGACGTATCTGGTTGTGTTAGCGTTCGGTTACGGGAGGAATTCCGTCCCGTTGCGCGTCCATTCCCCCACGTGGCCGCGCCGAACCCGACTTCCGCCGCACCTGCGGCGGTCGTCGTTTGCGGCGTCCTAAACCAGCATTCCTACCGGGGGATCTCATGTTCGATACGCAACCGAAGCGCCGTCGCCTGGCCTTGGCCGTGGTGGCCGCGCTGGCCACCCTGCCGGCTTTGCCTGCCGCAGCGCAGGACGCCGCCCAGGCGCCCGCCCAACAAGAGGCCAAGACGCTCGACAAGCTGGTGGTCACCGCGCAGAAGCGCGAGGAAGCCCTGCAGGACGTGCCGGTCGTGGTGACCGCGCTGTCCGAGGAAATCCTGCAGGACACCGGCGTCCGTGACGTCAAGGACCTGCAAGTGCTGGTGCCGGGCCTGACCGTGACCAGCACCCAGAGCGAGGCGCTGACCACCGCGCGCATCCGCGGCATCGGCACGGTGGGCGACAACGCCGGCTTGGAATCCTCGGTGGGCGTGGTCATCGACGGCGTATACCGCCCGCGCAATGGCGTCGGCTTCGGCGACCTCGGCGAACTGGAGCGGATCGAGGTCCTGAAGGGGCCTCAGGGCACCCTGTTCGGCAAGAACACCTCGGCCGGCGTGATCAATGTGGTCACCAAGCGTCCCGACTTCGAGCCGTCCGCCCATGCGGAACTGACATCCGGCAACTATTCCGAATTCGGATTCGCCGCGGGCTTCAACCTACCCATCGGAGAACAGTCCGCATTGCGCATGTATGCGGCCGACCGCAGCCGTGACGGTTTCATCAAGGTCAATACCGGTGTCGGCCCGCGCCGCGAAACCGACGATTTCAACCGGAATTTTTCCACGGTGCGCGCGCAGTACCGTTGGGATCCCAGCGATACCCTGACCCTGAACCTGGCCGCCGACGTCACCAACCGGAACGAGGATTGCTGCACCGGCGTGACCATCATCCGTGGCTCGACTGCCTCGATCATCGACGCTCTGGTGCCGG
>JAFLEC010000273.1 GCA_017302095.1 Lysobacterales bacterium
TGGCGCAGGCGCTGGAGGCGCTGCCGCGCCCCCGCTGACGCGGCCTCAGCGCCGGCTGTGGGCGTGCACTTCGTCGACCAGGGCCGCCACGTGGTCGGGGTTCATGTCCGGCGACAGGCCGTGGCCGAGGTTGAATACATGGCCTTCGCGCGAACCCCCGTTGCCGGCGGCATAGCTGTCGAGGGTCGCCCGCACCTGTGCGCGCACGGCGTCGGGGTTGCCGTACAGCATGGCCGGGTCGAGGTTGCCCTGCAGCGCGACGCGCCCGCCATTGCGGCGCGCGGCATCCTCCAGGGTGACCGTCCAGTCCACGCCGATTGCGTCGGTGCCGCTGGCGAACAGGTCGTCCAGGTGCGGCGCGTTGCCCTTGCCGAACAGGATCACCGGCACTTCCGCCGACTTCAGCTCGCGCGCGATGCGGGCGAGGTAGGGCAGCGAGAATTCGCGGTACATCGCCGGCGACAGCACGCCGCCCCAGGTGTCGAACACCTGCAGCGCCTGCGCGCCAGCCGCACGCTGCGCGGCGAGGTAGGCGATGACGGCGTCGGTGACCGTGCCCAGCAGCTGGTGCATCGCCGCCGGTTCGTTCAACGCCAGCGCCTTGACCCGGCCCCAGTCCTTGCTGCCGCCGCCTTCGACCATGTAGCAGGCCAGCGTCCACGGACTGCCGGAGAAGCCGATCAGGGGCACGCTGCCGTCCAGTTCGCGGCGGATCGTGCGCACCGCGTCCATCACGTAGCGCAGGTCGGTTTCCATGTCGGGCACGGCCAGCGCGGCGATGTCCGCCGGGTTGCGCAGCGGGCGCTCGAACTTCGGGCCTTCGCCTTCGACGAAATACAGGCCCAGCCCCATCGCGTCCGGCACCGTGAGGATGTCGGAGAACAGGATCGCGGCATCCAGCGGGAAGCGCCGCAGCGGCTGCAGGGTGACCTCGCAGGCGAGGTCCGGGGTCTTCGCCATGGCGAGGAAACTGCCCGCGGCCTTGCGGGTCGCGCGGTACTCCGGCAGGTAGCGCCCGGCCTGGCGCATCAGCCACACCGGGGTGCAGTCGACGGGTTCGCGCCGCAGGGCGCGCAGGAAGCGATCGTTCTTCAGGGTCACGGGAAAGTCCGGTTAGCGGGGCGCGTCGGCGCCCTGGGCGAAGACCAGCTGGAAGCCGCGCTTGAGTTGCGCGTCGCGGGCGGTTTCCAGCGCGGCGATCGCGCTGGCCTGGTCGGCGAAGAGGTCCTTGCGCAGCGTGCTGCGGCCGCCGATCTGGCCGGTTTCGCGCAGCAACGTCCAGCCGCCCAGCAGGTCGGGCTGGAGCTGTAGCTGGACGAAGCGCGGGGCCTCGCGACCCTCGGGGCGTTGTTGCAGCAGCAGGCGCATCCGCGAATTGTAAGGCCTGTGCCGCGCGCGGTCTCAGCCGCGCAGGACCCCCAGCACCGCGCCTTCGTCGACCTCCGCGACCACGCGGGCCTTGCCGGCACCCTCCCACAGCACGAAGCGCAGGCCGCTGGCCTGGGCCTTCTTGTCCAGGCGCATGCGCGCGAGCAGGGCCGCCGGATCCAGTCCCGCCGGGACGGTCGTGGGCAGGCCGAAGCGCGCCAGCAGCGCCTGCAGGCGGTCGCCATCGCCGGCATCCGCCAGGCCCAGCGCGGTCGACAGGCGGGCCGCCAGGACCATGCCCACCGCCACCGCCTCGCCGTGGTTGAGGCCATCGGCGTAACCCTGCTCGGCCTCGATCGCATGGCCGAAGGTGTGGCCGAAGTTGAGCAGGGCGCGCTCGCCGTGCTCGAACGGATCGCGTTCGACGATCGCCGCCTTGTGCGCGCAGCTGCGGGCGATGGCCTTGGCGAGCAGCACGTCGTCGCCGGCCAGCAGGGCCTCGGCATGCGTGTCCAGCCAGGCGAGGAACGGCGCATCGACGATCGCGCCGTACTTGACCACTTCGGCGAAGCCGGCGCGCAGCTCGCGCGGCGGCAGGCTGCGCAGGGTGGTGGTATCGGCGACCACCGCGCGCGGCGGATGGAACGCGCCCACCAGGTTCTTGCCCTGCGGGAGGTCAACCGCGGTCTTGCCACCGACCGAGGAATCGACCATCGCCAGCAGGGTCGTGGGCAGCTGCACCACGTCGATGCCGCGCATCCAGCAGGCCGCCGCGAACCCCGCGAGGTCGCCGAGCACGCCGCCGCCGAGCGCGAACACGCAGGCATCGCGAGTGGCCCCGAGCCCGGCCAAGGCATCGAGGGTGGCGGCGAAATTGCCGAGGGTCTTCTCCGCTTCGCCGGGCGCGACCACGTGGCGGCCGATGCGCACGTCCGAGCGCGCCATCCGCAGCGCGGCCTCGACCCGGTGCAGGTAGCGCGGGGCGACGTTGCCGTCGCTGGCGATCAGGGCGTGGCGTCCGCGCAGGGTCGCGGCCAGCAGGGCGCCGTCCTGCAGCAGGCCGGGCCCGATGGCGATGCGATACGGGGCGGCGCCGCCGACGTCGACGTGCTGGATGGCGGTCATGCGGGCAGGTCCTCTGGCATCGCCAGTCGCGCCGCAAGCGCGTCGGCCGCGGCCTCCGGCGATAGTGGGGTGGTGTCGAACACGAAGTCGGCGACCTCGCGGTACAGCGGCTCGCGGATCGCCTGCAGGGCGGCGAGGCGCGCCGCGGGATCGGTGGCCTGGAGCAGCGGGCGGGTGGTGCTGCCGGAGACGCGGGCGAGCTGCGTCGCCGGATCGACCGACAGGTAGACGACCCGGCCGCGTTCGCGCAT
>JAFLEC010000274.1 GCA_017302095.1 Lysobacterales bacterium
GCACAGCGCGGCGACGATGTCGGGCACGGTATTGCTGTGGCCGGCGACCAGGACCACGCCACGCGGGTGCTGCGCCTTCAGCGCGGCTGCGAACTCGGCGGCGGGTTGCGCGGACGCGTAGGCCGTGACCGGCAGCGCGTGCGCGGCGGCAGCCGGTGCGACGGTCTGTCCGGTGCGCTTGAACTCGGTGGCGTAGATCGCGACGAGGTCGCGGCCATTGAGTCGTTCGGCGAGCGCGGTCGCGCGTGCGTGGCCCGCGGGGGAGAGGTCGGGATCGCGGCTGGCGTCGACTTTCTCCGCGTGGCGGACGATCACGAAGCTGGCGACCGCCGCATCCGGGCGCGGCATGGTGGCGCAGGCGGCGAGCAGCGAACAGGCGAGCAGGAGGGCGAGGCGCATGCGGCGCAGCATAGCGGTCATCCCGGCCGCAACGCGGTCAGCAGCCCGCGCGCGGCCTGGAAGCGGGTGGCGGCATCCGGCAGGTCGAGGCTGATGCGCAGCTTGTCGGGGCCGTCCATCCGGTAGTGCTTGGGCTGGCCCTGGATCAGGCGGATCACCGCCATCGGGTCGACGTCGGGCTTCTCGACGAATTGCAGGCGGCCGCCGGTCGCACCCAGGTCGAGCTTGCGGATGCCGAGGCGGGTGGCATCCAGCTTCAGTTCGGCGGTAGCGAACAGGTGCTTCGCCGGGTCCGGCAGCAGGCCGAAGCGATCGATCATCTCCACCTGCAGTTCGCGCAGGGCATCGGCGTCGTGGGCGGCGCTGATGCGCTTGTACAGGGTCAGGCGCGCGTGCGGGTCGGGCAGGTAGTCGTCGGGGATCAGCGCCGGCACGTGCAGGTCGACCTCGGCGCCGTGGCGGTCGTCGCCATCGACGTCGGGCAGCTTGCCCAGGCGGATGCTGCGCACCGCGCGCTCCAGCAATTCGGTGTAGAGGCTGAAGCCGACTTCGGCCATCTGCCCGCTCTGGTCCTCGCCGAGCAGTTCGCCGGCGCCGCGGATCTCGAGGTCGTGGGTGGCGAGGGTGAAGCCGGCGCCGAGTTCGTCCATCGAGGCGATCGCGTCCAGTCGCTTGCGCGCATCCGCGGTGATGCTGCGTCCGTCCGGCACCAGCAGGTAGGCGTAGGCGCGGTGGTGGCTGCGGCCGACGCGGCCGCGCAGCTGGTGCAGCTGGGCCAGGCCGAACTTGTCGGCGCGGTGGATGACGATGGTGTTGGCGTTGGGGATGTCGATGCCGGATTCGATGATGGTGGTCGACAGCAGCACGTTGAAGCGCTGCTTGTGGAAGTCGAGCATCACCCGCTCCAGCTCGCGTTCCGGCATCTGCCCGTGGGCGATGCCGATGCGCGCGTCGGGCACCAGCGCCTGCAGCTGGTCGTGCATGCGGCCGATGCTTTCGACGTCGTTGTGCAGGAAGTAGACCTGGCCGCCGCGGCTGAGCTCGCGCTGGAAGGCCTCGCGCAGGAGGGCGTCGTCCCAGGCATGGACGAAGGTCTGCACCGCCAGGCGGTTGGCCGGCGGGGTGGCGATGATGGAGAGGTCGCGCAGGCCGCTCATCGCCATGTTCAGGGTGCGCGGGATCGGGGTGGCGGTCAGCGTCAGCAGGTGCACGTTGGCGCGCAGCTTCTTCAGCGCTTCCTTCTGGCGCACGCCGAAGCGCTGTTCCTCGTCGACGATGACCAGGCCGAGGTCGGCGAACTTCACGTCCGGCTGCAGCAGGCGGTGGGTGCCGACGATCACGTCGAGCTTGCCCTCGGCGAGCTTGCCCAGCTCGGCCTCGATCTCCTTCTTCGAGCGGAAGCGCGAGAGCACTTCGACCTTCAGCGGCCAGTCGGCGAAGCGGTCGCGGAAGTTGCGGTAGTGCTGTTCGGCCAGCAGGGTGGTCGGCACCAGCACTGCGACCTGCTTGCCGGCGCTGGCGGCGGCGAACGCGGCGCGCACCGCGACCTCGGTCTTGCCGAAGCCGACGTCGCCGCAGACCACGCGGTCCATCGGCTGGCTGCTGGCGAGGTCGCGCAGCACCGCTTCGATGGCGGCGTGCTGGTCCGGGGTTTCCTCGAACGGGAAGGTCGCGGCGAAGGGTTCGTACATCGCGCGGTCGACGTCGATCGCCAGCCCCTGGCGCGCGTGCCGCTTGGCCTGGATCTCCAGCAGTTCGGCGGCGACGTCGCGGACCTTGTCGGCCGCCTTCTTCTTCGCCTTCGCCCATTGTTCGCCGCCGAGGCTGTGCAGCGGGGCGGTCTCGGGGCTGGCGCCGGAATAGCGGCTGATGCGGTCGAGCTGGGCGACCGGCACGTACAGGCGGTCGCCCTTGGCGTACTCGATGTCGAGGAACTCGCCGGGCATGCCGCCGATGTCCATCGCCACCAGCCCGCGGTAGCGGCCGACGCCGTGGTCCTCGTGGACGATCGGCGCGCCCAGCGAGAGTTCGCCGAGGTCGCGGATGATGGCTTCGGGCTCGCGGCCGGCGCGCTTGCGGCGGCGCGGCTGCGAGGCGCGCTCGGGGAACAACTGGCGCTCGGTGAGCACCGCCAGCGCCGGGGCGTCGAGCGCGAAGCCGTCGTCGAAGGCGGCGACGGTGATGGCCAGCGTCGCGTGGCGGTCCGGGGCCTCGCCGTGGGGCGCGGGGGGCCGCCTGAGTCGCTCCCCGATACTCGCTTG
>JAFLEC010000275.1 GCA_017302095.1 Lysobacterales bacterium
GGGAGGCGCCGCAGCCCATTCCCGAGCCGCTGCCGACCCCGGTCGAGGAGCCGCCTCCGGCGCCGCTCGAGGCCCTGCCGCCGCCGGTGCCGGAACCGGCGCCCCAGGACCAGGAGGCGGTGCAACGGGATGGCTTGGCGCCCGAGGTCGCGGAGGTGCCGCGCGAACAGGAGGCGACCCGTCGCCAGCCCGACCAGGCCGAGCTTGATGCCCGCCAGCAGGAGGAGGCCGAACGCCTGAAGGAAAAGCGCATCGCCGAGATCCGGCAGAAGATCGAGCAGGCGCGCAAGGCGCGGGAGCTGGCCGAGCAGCGCCAGCAACAACTGGCCGACGCGCGTGCCACCGCCTCCTCCAGCAGCGCCCGCCCGCTCGGCACCCCGGATGGCGACGCCGCGAAGATGGCCGCATACGGCGTCGCGATCACGGCGGCGGTCGAGCGCCAGTGGATCCGTCCCGACAGCGTGCGCGCGGGCCAGCGTTGCCAGGTGCTGATCGTGCAGGTGCCGGGCGGCGACGTCGTGGAAGTGCAGGTGTCGCCCAATTGCCCATTCGACGAACTCGGCCGGCGTTCGCTGGAAGCCGCGGTGCGCAAGGCCTCGCCGCTGCCCTATGCGGGCTTCGAGCAGGAGTTCCAGCGCCGGCTGGTGCTGTGGTTCGAGCCCTCCGAGTAGGCCCGGTGTGGCAGGATTCACCTGGACGTACGCCGCTTGCGCCACAGTAGCCGGCGGTCCTGACGCGAGGGAATGCATGGCTCCGAACATCCGCACGCTGGTTACCGCCGCCCTGTTGGCCGCCGCGCCGCTCGCCGGCGCGCAGCAGAAGGGCATGCTCGAACTGGACGTGATCGGCGGCCGTGCTGCCGCGCTCCCGATCGCGGTGGTCCCGTTCGGCGGCGATTGCGGGCAGACCGACGTGGGCGGCGTGGTGCGCGCCGACCTCGGTCGCTCGGGCCAGTTCCGCGCGCTGGACGTCTCCCAGATCGTCGAACGCCCCACCCGCGGCAGCGAGGTCGCCTATCCCGCGTGGCGCATGCTCAAGCAGGACTTCCTGCTGGTCGGCCGTTGCGTCGTGGAGGGCGGCGGCTATCGCACCGAATACGAATTGTTCGACGTCGCCAAGCAGGAACGGCTGCTCGGCTTCGCGCTGACCGCGCCGGCGGGCTCGATGCGCGATGTCGCCCACCAGATCAGCGACGCGGTGTACGAGAAGGTCCTCGGCATCCCGGGCGCCTTCTGGACCCGCATCGCCTACGTGACCTCGAGCGGCCTTGGCCGTGGCGCGCGCTACGCGCTGATGGTGGCCGATGCGGACGGGTGGAACCCGCGCACGGTGGTGAATTCCACCGAACCGCTGATGTCGCCGTCGTGGAGCCCGGACGGACGCCGGTTGGCCTACGTGAGTTTCGAGGGCGGAAATTCCGCGGTCTGGATCCAGGACATCGCCAGCGGGTCGCGCGAGAAGGTCACCAGCTTCCGCGGCATCAACGGCGCGCCCAGCTTCTCCCCCGATGGCGGCCGCCTAGCCTTGACCCTGTCCAAGGGCGGCAATCCCGACGTCTACGTGATGGACCTCGGCAGCAAGCACCTCACCCAGGTCACCAACCATTTCGGGATCGACACCGAACCGAGCTGGAGCCCGGACGGCGGCAGCCTGTACTTCACCTCCGACCGCGGCGGCCGGCCGCAGATCTACCGGGTCGCCGCCAGCGGCGGCAGTGCCACCCGGGTGAGTTTCGAGGGCAGTTACAACGCCAGCCCCAGCGTCTCTTTCGACGGCAAGAAGATCGCGACCGCGCAAGGCGCGGGCAACGTCTACCGCATCGCGCTGCTCGACAACAGCCTGGGCAGCCCGCGCTGGAGCATGCTCTCGCCGGGGTCGCTGGACGAGTCGCCGAGCTTCGCCCCGAACGGCGCGATGGTCCTGTATGCGGCGCGCGAGGGGCGGCGCGGCGTGCTGTATGCCGTTTCCGCCGATGGTCGCGTGCGCCAGCGCCTGGTGCTGGCCGAAGGCGACGTCCGCGAGCCGGCCTGGTCGCCCTACCGCAAGCGCTGAGCCCCGACCGAACACGCACCACCAATTCCACGACGAGGACATCCGCATGAACGCCAACACTTCCCGCATCGCCCGCATCCTGGCCCTGGCCGTCCTGGCCAGCGCGGTGGCGGTCGGTTGCAGCAAGAAGGTCAAGGAAACCCCGCCGACCGACACCGCCCCGGTCGATAGCGGCGCCACCACCACCCCGATCGCCGAGACCCCGCGTCCCGGCGCGTATTCGCCGGCCGACCTCGACACCGATGCCTGCCTGCGCAACCGCGTGGTGTACTTCGACCTCGACCAGGACGCGCTGAAGCCGGAGTTCCAGGCGGCGATGGCTTGCCATGCCAAGTACCTTCGCGATCGTCCGTCCGCGCGCCTGCGCCTGGAAGGCAGTGCCGACGAGCGCGGCAGCCGCGAGTACAACCTCGGCCTCGGCGAGCGCCGCGCCAATGCGGTGTCGTCCGCGCTGCAGGCCAGCGGCGGCAGCGGCAGCCAGCTGACCGTGGTCAGCTACGGCGAAGAGCGCCCGGTCTGCGACGATTCCGGCGAGTCCTGCTGGTCGCAGAACCGTCGCGTCGAGCTGGTCTACAGCGCCAAGTGATGCGCGCCCGGATCGCCATCGCGCTGGCCCTGGCGACGCTGGCCGCGTCGCCTTCGGCCTTCGCCCAGCGCGCCAGCCTGGCCGACCG
>JAFLEC010000276.1 GCA_017302095.1 Lysobacterales bacterium
AGGCCCATGCCAGCCGCGTGCCCGACGTCGCCGCGCTCTCCGCGGGCGTCGTCACCCAGTCGGCCGATGCCAACGCGGCGATGCGCGCCAACTCGGCGCAGATGGACAAGGTCATGGCCGCCATTCGCGCCGCCGGCATCGCCGAGCGCGACGTCCAGACCGCCGGTATCAGCCTCTCCCCGCAGTATCGCTACGCCGAGAACCAGCCGCCGACGATCACCGGCTACCAGGCCAGCAACACGGTGAACGTGAAGGTCCGCGACCTCGAGAAGCTCGGCAAGGTGCTCGATGCGCTGGTCGCCAACGGCGCCAACCAGATCAACGGCCCCAGCTTCGAGATCGACCAACCCGACCCGGTCCAGGACGAGGCCCGCCGCAACGCGCTGAAGAAGGCGCAGGAGCGTGCCGCCATGTACGCCACGGCGCTGGGCAAGCGGGTCAAGCGCATCGTCAGCATCAACGAGGGCGGCGGCATGGGCGTGCCCGGCCCCATGCCGATGATGAAGATGGCCGCGATGGACGCCGGTTCTCCGCCGGTGTCGCCCGGCGAGACCTCGCTGTCGGCCACGCTGGAAGTGGTGTTCGAACTCGGCGACTGACCGGCCTGCGCCACGCCCGACCCCGCGACACCCGCCTTCCGGCGGGTGTCGTGTTTCGGGGAGGCGAATTTCAGGGAGGCGAAAAAAAGTTTCGCGGGTCCAACCCCGCAACCGGCGCTGCGCCGTTCGTACCGTCGAATCCCACCGACGGAGGTGCTCCATGATCCTCGCCGCATCCCGGGCCCAGACCCGCCATCCCAGCTTCGCCCAGGCGCTCGCCGCGGTCCAGCCGGCCCGCATCGCCGGCCTCGCCGGTGCGATCGCGCTCAACATCGCCGCGCTGATGCTCTTGCTGGTGCCGGTGTCGGCTCCAATCGCGATCGCGAAGGAAGAGCCGCCAGTCTTCACGCTCGACATGCCGAAGCCCAAGCCGCCGGAACCGCCGCCCATCCAGAAGGTGGAACCGCCGAAGCCGCATCCGCAGCCCGTGCAGCCGATCCAGCGCCAGCAACCGACCGTCGTGCCGCCACCGCCGTTGGTGTTCGAGACGACCTCAAACGTCGGCCTGCCACCACCCACGAACACCGGCACGGAGGTCGCGAAGATCGACCCGCCGCCGCCCACCGGCCCGCTGACCACCGAAAGCCTGCAGTACGCGCTCGCGCCGCCGCCGACCTATCCGCGCGAAGCGCTGATGGCCGGCGCCGAAGGCACGGTGGTGCTGAAGGTGCTGGTCGACGTGGACGGCACGCCGCTGGAAGTGGAGATCCAGCGCAGCAGCGGCAATCGCCGGCTGGACGATGCGGCGAAGCGCCAGGTGCTGCGCAAGTGGAAGTTCCGGCCCGCGATGCGCGATGGTCGCGCGATCCAGGTCTACGGCCTGGTACCGGTGAACTTCTCGCTCGAACGCGGCTGATCCCGCTGGCCCTTCCCCGGGTCCGGACGTTTCCTCGAAAACGCAATGGACCGCCGCCGGTCGTCGACGATGCGACCGGCGGCTTTTTTTCGTGGCCGATGCGCCGCTGCGTTCCGCGTGCGGGTGCAATCGCGGCGGGGTCGGGCTGCGACACTGCGCGCCTCCCCATGCACAGGACTTTCCGATGACGTCCCTGTTCGACCCGTTGCAGGCCGGCGACCTGTCGCTGCCGAATCGCATCCTGATGGCACCGCTGACCCGCTGTCGCGCCGAAGACGACCACGTGCCCGGGCCGCTGATGGCCGAGTACTACGCCCAGCGCGCCAGTGCCGGCCTGATCATCGCCGAGGCGACGATGGCGATGGCCGGCAACTCCGCGTTCTGGCACGAGCCGGGCATCTACGGCGCGTCGCAGGTCGCCGGCTGGAAGCGCGTGACCGATGCCGTGCACGCCGCCGGCGGCCGGATCGTGCTGCAGCTCTGGCACGGCGGACGCGCCTGCCACCCCGATCTCAACGACGATGCGCAGCCGGTGGCGCCGAGCGCGCTGCGGATCGAGAACGACCAGGTGCACACGCCCAAGGGCAAGGTCGATTACGTCGTGCCGCGCGCGCTGGACGACGCCGAACTGCCGGGCATCGTCGCCGGTTTCGCCACCGCGGCGCGCAACGCGCGGGCGGCGGGCTTCGACGGCGTGGAGGTCCACGGCGCCAACGGCTACCTGCTCGACGAATTCCTGCGCGACGGCAGCAATCGCCGCAGCGGTCCCTACGGCGGGCCGATCGAGCACCGCGCGCGCCTGTTGCTGGAGGTGCTGGAAGCAGTCTGCGGCGTCTGGGGCAGCCGTCGCGTCGGTCTGAGGATGTCGCCGCTCAACGGCTACAACCACATGCGCGACAGCGACCCGGTCGGGCTGATCCGCTGGCTGGGCCAGCGCCTCAACGACTACGACCTCGCCTACTGGCACGTCATGCGCGGCGATTTCCTCGGCCAGCAGCAGGGCGACGTGATGACGCCGGCGCGCGAGGCCTACGGCGGCGTGCTGATCGGCAACATGGGCTACACCGCCGAGGAAGCCGACGCGGCGATCGCCGAGGGCAAGGTCGATGCGGTCGCGTTCGGCGCGGCGTTCATCGCCAACCCCGACCTGCCGGAGCGCATCCGCGACGGCGCGCCGCTGGCGGCGCCGGACAGCGCGACGTTCTACACGCCCGGCCCGAAGGGCTACACCGACTATCCGCGCCACGCGGGCTGAGGCCCGCACGCGG
>JAFLEC010000277.1 GCA_017302095.1 Lysobacterales bacterium
GCCGCGCGGCGGCGGCACCCGCCTGCAGGTGCGGGTGCCATGGCGCGACATGCCGCGCTCGGCGTTCCTCTCAGGCGACGACGACGTGGCCGTGCAACAGGCGGCGGGCGCGTGATCCGGCTGCTGCTGGCCGAGGACCAGGCGATGCTGCGCGGCGCGCTGGCCGCGCTGCTGGGACTGGAATCGGACCTCGAAGTGGTCGGTGCCGCGGCCGATGGCGAGGCGGCCTGGCGCGACCTGCAGCGCCTGCAGCCCGACCTGCTGGTGACCGACATCGAGATGCCCGGCCTGACCGGGCTGGAGCTGGCGCAGCGCATCCAGCGCCAGCAGCTCCCGGTGAAGGTGGTGATCGTCACCACCTTCGCCCGCGCCGGTTTCCTGCGCCGCGCGCTGGACGCCGGCGTGTGCGGCTACCTGCTCAAGGACGCGCCCGCCGAACAGCTGGCCGAGGCATTGCGCAAGGTGCATCGCGGCGGTCGCGCGATCGACCCGCAACTGGCGCTGGAAGCCTGGGGCGAGGCCGATCCGCTCAACGAGCGCGAACGCCAGGCCCTGCGGCTTGCCGGCGAAGGCCTGTCCGCCGGCGAGATCGCGCAGCGGCTCAACCTCTCGCAGGGCACGGTGCGCAACTACCTGTCCGAGGCGATCGGCAAGCTCGGCGTCGGCAACCGCATCGAAGCCCATCGGCTGGCGCGGCAGAAGGGCTGGCTGTAGGCCTCAGCAGCGCTGGGGCGGCAGGTAGATCGTGAACTGCGCAAGCGGGTCGACCAGCACGCTGTGCGGATGTTGCTGTTCGGCGACGTCGACCAGTCCCAGGCGATCGAGCAACGCGAACTCCGCGTGCTGCAAACGACCGGCGGAGACATCCAGGCGACCGTGCCAGACATGGTAGGTGCCGAGGATGCCGTCCCGTCGATGATAGAAGCCGCGCAGAGGATGGGTCAGGTAGACCAGGCCCGACTCCGTATCCGGGAAGCCGGCGAGCGCGATCGGATGCTCGCGATGGCTGTCGAGCACGACCCGCGCGGGCGCCCACTCGGCCGCGGTGTCCATCGCGTAGTGCAGGTAATTGCCCGCCGCGTCCTGCCGGCAATCGAAGCGCACGCGGCCGGGGTACCAGGGCAGGTTCCAGAGGTGGCGCGGCACCACCAGCGTCCACGAGTCCAGGGTGGTGCCGATGAACCACACGCATCGCTCGCCGGTGTCCTGATCGACGATGTACACGCGATAGTTGGTTTGCCCCATCGTGAAGCGCGGGAACGGATGGACCGCCGACGTGAAGTCGACATCGAGGAAGGGGACCACCGAGAGCAGCGCCCGCTCCCGCCCGGCGATGTCCACGGTGTCGAGGCGGAAGCGTGGTGGCATCACGCCGGCGAATCGCGCCGGGTCGAAGGCGTAGGTGATGATCGCGAAGTGGCGCAGGCCGCAGGCGATGTCGATGCCGGAGGGGGCCGGCTGCGGATGCAGGACGTCGGCGAAACGGCGGACAGCCTGCATCGCGGTCAGCGACCCGCCCGCGCCTTCAGCATCGCGTACGCAGCGCGCAGGCCCTGCGCCTCGCCGCCGGCGGGCTTGCCGGCGCGGTCGCTGTCGTTCCACGCATACACGTCGACATGCGCCCAGCGCTGGCCCTCGCGCACGAAGCGTTCGAGGAACAGCGCGGCGGTGACGCTGCCGGCCATCGTCGAGCTGCTGCCGTTGGCGAGGTCGGCGATGCCGCTGGCGAGGTAGCGCAGGTAGGGCCGCCACAACGGCATCCGCCACAGCGGGTCGCGCACCTGCTGGCCGGCGCCGAGCCAGTCGTTCGCCAGCGCGTCGTCGTTGGCGTACAGCGCCGGCAGATCGGGGCCGAGCGCGATGCGCGCGGCGCCGGTCAGGGTGGCGAAGTCGAGCAGCAGGTCCGGCGCGAGTTCGCAGGCGCGGGCGAGCGCGTCGCTGAGCACCAGCCGGCCTTCGGCATCGGTGTTGTCGATCTCGATGCTCGCGCCGGCGCGGGTGGCGATCACCTCGCCCGGGCGGAACGCATTCGGGCCGACCGCGTTCTCCACCGCCGCGATCAGCAGGGTGATCCGCAGCGGCAGCGCGCGCGCCATCACCAGCCCGGCCAGCGCCAGCGCATGCGCGGCGCCGCCCATGTCCTTCTTCATGTTGCGCATGCCGGCCGCGGCCTTGAGGTCGAGGCCGCCGGTGTCGAAGCACACGCCCTTGCCGCAGATCGCCACGTGCGGATGCGCGGCGTCGCCCCAGGCCAGCTCGATGATCCGCGGGGCGCGGTGCGAGGCGCGGCCCACCGCGTGGATCGCCGGGTAGTTGCGCGCCAGCAGGTCGTCGCCGGCGATGACGTCGAATTGCGCGTCGTGGCGCTCGGCCAGCGCGCGCGCGGCGGCTTCGAGTTCGTCGGGGCCCATGTGCTCGGTCGGCGTGTTGACCAGGTCGCGCACCTGCACGCAGGCCGCGATCAGGTCCAGCGTCTCCGCATCGAACGCCTCGGCGACCAGTCGCGCCGGCACGCGCTTGTTCGCCTTGTAGCGGTCGAAGCGGTAGCAGCCCAGGCCCCAGCCCAGCTGCAAGGTGCGCTGCGCGTCGTCGTCGCGCGCCGCCACCGCCTGCCAGTCGCCGGCGGGCAGGGCGAGCGGCGCATGCGCGTAGGCGAACGGGTCGAGCGGATCGCCGATGCCGATCGCCGCGCCGGCGAGGCCACCGTCCGCGTTCGCCCA
>JAFLEC010000278.1 GCA_017302095.1 Lysobacterales bacterium
AGGCCGGGCTGCGCGCGGGCGGCGGCGGCAACATCGGCATCGTCACCGCCTACAACGACATGCTGTCGGCGCACCAGCCGATGGAGCAGTACCCGACCCTGATCCGCATGGCCGCGCGCAATGCCGGCGGCAGCGCGCAGGTCGCCGGTGGCGTACCGGCGATGTGCGACGGCGTCACCCAGGGCCGCACCGGGATGGAGCTGTCGCTGTTCTCCCGCGATGCGATCGCGATGGCCACCGCGGTGTCGCTTTCGCACGAGATGTTCGATGCGGCGCTGATGCTGGGCGTGTGCGACAAGATCGTGCCCGGCCTGCTGATCGGCGCGCTGAGCTACGGCCACCTGCCGGTGGTGTTCGTGCCGGCGGGGCCGATGCCGTCCGGCATCCCCAACAAGCAGAAGGCCGAGGTCCGCCAGCGCTACGCGCTCGGCCAGGCCAGCCGCGAGGAGTTGCTCGACGCCGAGGCGGCCTCCTACCACGCGCCGGGCACCTGCACCTTCTACGGCACCGCCAATTCCAACCAGATGCTGATGGAGGTGATGGGCCTGCATTTGCCGGGCAGCGCCTTCGTGCCGCCGAACACGCCGCTGCGCGACGCGCTGACCGTGGCCGCGGCGGAACAGGCGCTGCGCATCACCGCGCTTGGCGACGACTATCGCCCTCTCGCGCGTACCGTCGACGAGAGGGCGATCGTCAACGCGATGGTCGGGCTGGCCGCGACCGGCGGCTCCACCAACCATGCGCTGCACCTGGTCGCGATCGCCCGCGCCGCCGGCTTGCGGATCGACTGGGACGACCTCGACGAGCTGTCGCAGGCCACGCCACTGCTGGCGCGCGTGTATCCCAACGGCAGCGCCGACGTGAACCAGTTCCAGGCCGCCGGCGGGTTGGGCCTGGTGATCCGCGAGCTGGTCGATGCCGGCCTGCTGCATCCCGACATCGCCTGCGTGCATGGCGGCGACCTGCGCCAGCAGGCGATGGAACCCTGGCTCGACGACCTCGCGCTGCGCTGGCGCGAACCGCCGGCGCAATCGCGCGACGCCGGCATCGTCCGCGGCGTCGCCGATCCGTTCGACCGCGAGGGCGGATTGCGCCGCCTGCAGGGCAACCTCGGCCGCGCGGTGGTGAAGATTTCCGCGGTGGCGCCGGAGTTCCGGGCGATCGAGGCGCCCGCGCGGGTGTTCGATTCGCAGGACGCCCTGCTCGCCGCGTTCAAGGCCGACCAGCTGGTTGGCGATTTCGTGGCGGTGGTGCGCTGGCAGGGGCCGCGCGCCAACGGCATGCCCGAACTGCACAAGCTGACGCCGACCCTGGCCGCGCTGCAGGACCGCGGGCAACGCGTCGCCCTGCTCACCGACGGCCGCATGTCCGGCGCCTCCGGCAAGGTGCTGGCGGCGATCCACGTCAGTCCCGAAGCGGCAAGCGGCGGCGCGTTGGCGAAACTGCGCGATGGCGACCGCGTCCGCATCGATGCCGAGGCCGGGACCATGGACGCGCTGGTCGACGAGGCCGACTGGCAGGCGCGCGTGCCGGCCACCGCCGACCTCGCGGGCAACCGCAGCGGCCATGGGCGCGAGCTGTTCGCGGTGATGCGCACCCACGTGGGCCCCGCCGAACAGGGCGCCTGCAGCCTGTTCGTCGACGAGGACGCGGCATGAGCCGGCCGCTGGCGCTGGTCGCCGACATCGGCGGCACCAATGCGCGCTTCGCGCTGACCGACCTGGCCGCGCCGACGGTCGAACTGCAGCACGCTCGCTCGCTGCGCAACGCCGACTTCGCCAGCGTGCAGCACGCGGTCGAGCACTACATCGCCGAGGTCGGAATCCGCCCCGCGCGTGCGGCGCTGGCGGTCGCCAGCCCGGTCGGCCAGGACGAGATCCGGCTCACCAACCGCGCATGGTCGTTCAGCCGCAGCGAGCTGCAGGCCACCCTCGGCCTCGAGGAACTGCGCATGCTCAACGACTTCGGCGCGATCGCGTGGGCGGTGCCCTCGCTCGGCGCCGATGCGCGGGTCACCCTGCATGGGGATGCCGACGCGCCGCTGCAGGGCCCGGTCAGCGTGCTCGGCCCGGGCACTGGGCTGGGCGTGGCCCTGCTGGTCGGCTCGCACGCGCACGGCTGGCACGCGGTGGAAACAGAGGGCGGGCACGTGAGCTTCGCGCCGCTCGGCGACGAGGAACACGCGATCGACGCCTGGCTCACCGCCCAGCACGGCCGCACCTCGAACGAACGGCTGCTGTGCGGCAAGGGCCTGTCGGAAATCGACCTGGTCCTGCGCGGCGCGGCCAGCGTGGCGCCGGCGGCCCTCCTGCTGCCCGGCGAAAGCAGCCTCACGCGGCCCCAGCTGCGCGATCCCGCGGCGATCGTCGCGGCCGCGCTGGATGGCCACGACCAGGCCGCACGCCGCACCCTCGCCCGCTTCTGCGCGGTGCTCGGCAGCGTCGCCGGCGACTGCGCGCTGGTGCACGGCGCACGCACGGTGGCGATCGCCGGCGGCATCGTCCCGCGCTTCGTGCCGTTCCTGCGCAGCAGCGCCTTCCGCGAACGCTTCCTCGCCAAGGGCCGCTTCGCGGCGCTGCTGGAACGCGTCGCCATCCACGTCATCACCCATCCGCAACCCGGCCTGCTCGGCGCCGCCACCGCGCTGCGCGCCAAGGACCTCTGAGGACGCCATGTTCGACACCGCCCGCCACAGCCAGCAAGTCGATGCCGTGTTC
>JAFLEC010000279.1 GCA_017302095.1 Lysobacterales bacterium
GGGCGCCGTGCCTGCGAATGCAAGGCGCCCCGCGCGGTCAGCCGTGGCCGGCGGGCGGCGACGCCTGCGGCCGCAGCATGCTCAGCGCGATGGTCGCGCCGATGGTCGCCGCGACCACGCCCAGCGAGACCGTGATCGGGATCTTGTACACGTCGATCAGCAGCATCTTCGCGCCGATGAACATCAGCACCAGGGCCAGCCCGTAGGGCAGCAGGTGGAAGCGGTCGGCCATGCCCTGCAGCAGGAAGAACATCGCGCGCAGGCCGAGCACCGCGAACACGTTCGAGGTCAGCACGATGAACGGATCCTCGGTGATCGCGAAGATCGCCGGGATCGAGTCCACCGCGAAGATCACGTCGGTGATGCCGATCATCACGATCACGATGAACAGCGGGGTGTACAGGCGCTTGCCACCTTCGCGCACCGACAGGGCGCCGCCGTGGTAGCCGCGGGTCATCGGCACGTGCCCGGTCAGCCAGCGCAGCAGCGGGTTCTGCTCGAGGTCCGGGGCCTTGCCGGCGGCCATGATCATCTTGATGCCGGTCAGCAGCAGGAACGCGCCGAACACGTAGAGGATCCAGTGGAACTTCGCCAGCAGCAGCGCACCCGCGAAGATCAGGATCGCGCGCAGCACGATGGCAGCAATGATCCCGATCACCAGCACGCGCTGCTTTTGCTCCTCCGGCACCGCGAAGTAGGTGAAGATCATCAGGAACACGAAGATGTTGTCGACCGCCAGCGACTTCTCGACCAGGTAGCCGGTCAGGAATTCCATGCCGATGCGGTTGCCGGCCTCGGGGCCGACCTGCTGGCCGGCGTACCACCACAGCCAGGCGTTGAAGGCCAGCGCCAGCGCGACCCAGCCCACGCTCCACCACGCCGCTTCCTTGAACGTCACCTTGTGCGGGCCGCCATGGCGCATCAGCACCAGGTCGACCAGCAGCGCGGCGGCGACCACCACGCCGAACACCAGCCACAGGAGGGGAGAACCGATCGTTTCCATGCGCAATCCACCGTCGTCGGCCGGCGGGCGCGTCCTTGCGGGATGCAAAGAGGGTGAGCGCGCTTCGCCTGGCGGCGAAGGTCTCACTCACAGGCGGTTGGCCTGCCACGGCGCCGGGGCTGTGCGCTGCTGGCAGCGGGCCCGTAATGACGACGACGTGCGCGGAGTTACTCCCCTTCTTGGGCGACAATGATGGGCCAGGCGTGAAGGCGCCGTCAATGCGAACCGCTCGCAACCGTCATGACCGAACCCCTGCCCGTCGTCCGCCTGAAGAATGCGTGGCACTCCACCCATCCGTGGATCTTCCAGCGCCTGGTCGAGAAGCCCGCGCAGCGCCCCAAGCCGGGCAGCATCGTCGAGGTGGTTGGCGTGGACGGCGCCTGGATCGGCCGCGGCTTCTACAACGGGCACTCGCGGATCGCCCTGCGTATGCTGGAGCGCGACCCCGACGTGGCGGTCGACGGCGGCTGGTTCGTGCGCAAGATCGGCGAGGCCGTGCGCCTGCGCCGCGAGATCCTCAAGCTGGACGAGGTGTCCAACGCCTGGCGGGTGGTGCACAGCGAGGGCGACGGCATCAGCGGCCTGGTCGTGGACCGCTACGACGACCTGCTGGTGGTCGAGTTCTTCAGCGCCGGCGCGTGGCGGCATCGCGCGGTGATCTTCGACGCGCTGCGCGAGCATTTCCCCGGCTGCCGCTTCCACAGCTTCGCCGACGAGCACGTGCAGAAGCAGGAGAGCTTCGACTACAAGGACACCCAGGGCACCGCGCCGGCGATCGTCACCGAGCACGGGCTGCGCTTCCGCGCCGACCCGGCCGGCGCGCACAAGACCGGTTTCTTCGCCGACCAGCGCGAGAACCGCGAATGGCTGTCGCGGCAGTGCGCCGGCAAGCGCGTGCTCGACCTGTGCTGCAACACCGGCGGCTTCGGCGTGTACGCCGCGGCGCGCGGCGCCAGCGAGGTGGTCGGCATCGACATCGACGCGGCGGTGATCGAGATCGCGAAGGAGAACGCCTACCTCAACGCGGCGCTGATCGGCGGCCGCAAGCCGCGCTTCGTGCAGGCCGACATCTTCCCCTGGCTGCGCGATGCCGGGAACAACGGCGAGCGCTTCGACGTGGTGATCCTGGACCCGGCGAAGATGACCCGCGACCGCGAGCAGGTGATCAACGCGCTGAAGAAGTACCTCGACATGAACAAGCTGGCGCTGGGCGTGGTGAAGCCCGGCGGGCTGTTCGCCACCTTCAGCTGCACCGGGCTGGTCAGCGAGGACCAGTTCCTCGACATGCTGCGCCGCGCCGCGTTCTACGCCGGCCGCACGGTGCAGGTGCTGAAGGTCGCCGGCGCCGGCCCGGACCATCCGTGGCTGGCCCAGGTGCCGGAATCGCGCTATTTGAAGGCCGTCTTCTGCCGGGTGCTCGACTGATGGACGCATTGCACGAACACATCGAATCGCATCGCAGCCAGCGCGCCGGCTGGCTGCGCGCCGCGGTGCTGGGCGCCAACGACGGCCTGATCTCCACCGGCAGCCTGGTGCTGGGCATGGCCACCGCGCAGGCGGCGCCCGGCGCGATCCTGCTCAGCGGCGTGGCCGGCCTGGCCGCGGGGGCGTTCTCGATGGCCGCGGGCGAGTACGTGTCGGTGAGCTCGCAGTCCGATGCGGAAGCGGCCGATGCCCGGCGCGAAGCAGATGCGTTGCGCGACCATCCGGAAA
>JAFLEC010000028.1 GCA_017302095.1 Lysobacterales bacterium
GGCGCGCCAGCAGGGTCACCCGTGCGCCGAGCGCGGCGAGTTGATGCGCGGTCGCGCGCCCGATGCCTTCGGACGCCCCGCACACCAGGGCATGCTTGCCGGACAGATTCAGGTCCATCGGGATTCCTCGGGAAGGGTGTCGCGCATCAGGGCCGCCACCGCGCGCGCATCGGCATCGTCGCGGGCCGACAGTGCCGCAACGACCGCCTGCCGGTTCGGCAGCGGGTGGTTCTGGCTCAGCTTGGCCTTGATCGCAACCTGCGTGGCGTCGAACCGGAAGCCGACGATGCCGCGCAACAGGGCGCGTTGGCGTTCGTCACCTGCATCGTAGGTCCAGTCGCCGCCCACCGTCGCCTCGAAGCGCTCGCTCAGGCGGGCGACAAGGTCCGCCAGCGCAGCCTCGCCTTCGAACGGCGACAGCGTGCCGCGCAGGTGCGCGACGGCGTAGTTCCAGGTCGGCACCCGGCCGGCTTCGTGCTTGTCCGGGTACCAGCCCGGGGACACGTAGGCATGCGGACCGTGGACGATGGCCAGCGCGTCGCCACCATGCGCGGCCTGTGGATTGGGGCGAGCCCAATGCCCTTCGAGCAGCACGCGTTCACCGTCGCGTCGGTACAGCACCGGCAGGTGGGACACGAACGGCGCACCCGCGGCATCCGTGGTGACCAGGGTGACGAACGGGTCCGCGGCGAACAGCGCGTCCAGCTGCGCCAGGTCGGTGGCTGCGAAGGCGCGCGGCAAGTACATCGCGGCTAGGCGCGGCCGCCGAGCTGCTGCACCATCCGCGGCCGCAAGGCCTCGTCGTCGGTGCCCTGCGGTGGTGCGAGTTCCGCCAGCGAGAAGCCACGGACCAGCGCGTCGTCCTCGTCGAGGCCGTCGAACGCGACGAATTCGGCATCCATCAGCGCGGCGCGCGCGGTGTCCGGGCTGTCGTAGGGCAGGGTGTTGCCGTCGCAGTCGAACACCTCCGCGGTGCCGGCCTCGCGCTCGCGCAGTCGCGCCCAGACGATGGTGCGGCCGAGGCTGGCCAGCCACCAGCTTTCGTTGCGGGTGTCGCTCATGCCATGGCCTGCCCGATGACCCACAGGACGCCGCCCATCGCGATGCCGCCGAGGATGACCAGCAGGGAGATGCGCGAGGGCGTGGCCAAGCCCGACAGGCTGCGGTCAGGGGTCGCCCGGTAGTCGCCGCGCAGCAGCCACCACAAGGCCTTCGGCTTCAGGAAGGCAGCGGTGCCGAGGTCGGCGGTGATCGCCGGGTGGCGGTCGCGGATGTGCACCAGCGCCAGTGGCCAGAAGATCACGAACGCGGTCGCGCCGGCGATCGCGATGGCGAAGGCGGTGAGCGCGAGGAACAGGACCAGGTCGGCGTCCATCGGATCAGAACTCCGCGCTGCCCGGCGCGCGCGGATAGGCGATGGCGTCGCGGATGTTCGCCAGCCCGCACACGTACACCACCAGCCGCTCGAAGCCGAGGCCGAAGCCGGCGTGCGGGACCGTGCCGTAGCGGCGGAAGTCGCGGTACCAGCCGTAGTGCGCCGGATCCAGGCCGAACTGCGCCATGCGCGCGTCGAGCATGTCCAGGCGTTCCTCGCGCTGGCTGCCGCCGATGATCTCGCCGATGCCCGGCGCCAGCACGTCCATCGCCGCGACGGTGCGACCGTCGTCGTTCAGGCGCATGTAGAACGCCTTGATCTGCTCCGGGTAGTTCATCACCACCACCGGGCGGCCGACGTGCTCCTCGGTCAGCCAGCGCTCGTGCTCGGTCTGCAGGTCCAGGCCCCATTCCACCGGGAACTCGAACTTCTTGCCCGACTTCTGCAGCAGCGAGATCGCATCGGTGTAGTCGATCCGCTCGAACGGCGCATTGATGAAGCCCTCGAGGCGGGTGATCGCGTCCTTCTGCACGCGCTCGGCGATAAATGCCATGTCGTCGCCGCGCTCGTCCAGTACCGCGCGGAACAGGTACTTCAGGAAGTCTTCGGCGAGGTTGGCGTCGTCGTTGAGGTCGGCGAACGCGATCTCCGGTTCGATCATCCAGAACTCGGCGAGGTGCCGCGTGGTGTGGCTGTTCTCGGCGCGAAAGGTCGGGCCGAAGGTGTAGACCTTGCTCAGCGACAGGCAGTAGGCCTCGACGTTGAGCTGGCCGGACACGGTCAGGAACGTCTCCTTGCCGAAGAAGTCGCGGCTGAAGTCGATGCCGCCCTTGGCGTCGCGCGGCAGGTTGGCCATGTCCAGCGTCGACACCCGGAACATCTGGCCGGCGCCCTCGGCGTCGGAGGTGGTGATGATCGGGGTGCTGATCCAGTAGAACTGGCGTTCGTGGAAGAAGCGGTGCACCGCCTGCGCCAGGCAGTGGCGGATGCGGGTGACCGCGCCGAACAGGTTGGTGCGCGGGCGCAGGTGGGCGAACTCGCGCAGGTATTCCAGCGAATGCTGCTTGGGCTGCATCGGGTAGGTCAGCGGGTCCTCGACCCAGCCGACGACCTCGATGCGCGACGCCTGCACCTCGAAGCTCTGGCCTTGGCCCTGAGACTTCACCAGGGTGCCGGTGCACACCACCGCGCAGCCGGTGGTCAGGTGCTTCACTTCGGTTTCGTAGTTGGGCAGGGTGTCCGGCGCGACCACCTGGATCGGCGCGAAGCAGGAACCGTCGCTGACGTTGACGAAGCTCAGCCCGGCCTTGGAGTCGCGGCGGGTGCGCACCCAGCCCTTCACGGTCACTTGCCCGCCCTCGGGCGCGTGCCCGGCCAACGCCTGTGCCACCGAGAACATGCTCATAGATCTTGAAATCCTGGGTTGCGGCATCGAAATAGGTCGGCAAGTTTACCGGAGCCATGGCGTCGCCATTAGAATCAGCCGCATGTCCATCACCCTCAGCGAATCCGCCCGCGCCCGCATCCGCGGTTACCTCGACGCCGACCCCACCGCCCTCGGGCTGCGCTTCGGGGTCTCGCGCACCGGCTGCTCGGGCTGGGGCTACAAGGTCGACATGGCCCGTGCGGCCGATGCCGCCGACCGGGTCTTCGAGGACGGCGGGGTGCGGATCTACGTGGACGCCGACAGCCTGCCGCTGGTCGATGGGACCGAGATCGACTTCCTGAAGCAGGGGTTGAACGAACAGTTCGTGTTCCGCAACCCCAACGTGGCGGGGGAATGCGGCTGCGGCGAGAGCTTCACCACCGACGCCGACCGCGCCGCCTGAGGCCCCGCGCCCGCGATTGCGCGTAAGTCATTGAATCTGCCATAATTGGCGGCTCCCGTTCGCGGGAGGCCTTGCCCGAACGCGCCGCGCCCGCGGTGGCCGAGGGCTCTCCGGGCGGCATCCCGCCGCCGGCATCCACAAGGAAACCACCATGCGTCATTACGAAATCGTGTTCCTGGTCCATCCGGACCAGAGCGAGCAGGTCCCGGCCATGATCGAGCGCTACAAGAGCGCGATCGAGGCCGGCGAGGGCAAGGTCCACCGCCTCGAGGACTGGGGTCGCCGCCAGCTGGCCTACCCGATCCAGAACCTGGTCAAGGCCCACTACGTGCTGATGAACGTGGAAGCCCCGCAGGCCGTGCTCGACGAGCTGGTCGATGGCTTCCGCTTCAACGACGCGGTGCTGCGCCACCTGGTCATGCGCCGCGACGACGCGGTGACCGAGCAGTCCCTGATCATGAAGAACAAGGACGAGAAGGGCGACAAGCCCGAGCGTGGCGAGCGCACGTCCATGTCCAAGTTCTTCCGCCGCCGCAAGTTCTGCAAGTTCACCGCCGAGGGCGTGACCGAGATCGACTACAAGGATCTCAACACCCTGCGCCAGTACCTGACCGAGACCGGCAAGATCGTCCCCAGCCGCATCACCGGCACCAAGTCGAAGTACCAGCGCCAGCTGCAGGCCGCGGTGAAGCGCGCCCGGTTCCTGGCACTCATCCCCTACACGGACAACCACAACGTCTGACGCTTTGCCTGCTCGGCGTGGCGGTGTCGCTGGTCGGCCGCGCGCATCCTCATTGACGCCAAGTCAACTGCGGTGCGCGCGCCCTCCCGCTCCTTGCCACACCTTCGCATGCCGTGCGTCGTTCGGCGGTCGTCGATTCGAAATCCCGTCCATTCGGACAGCACCAGTTGCGGCGCGC
Source organism: Lysobacterales bacterium (assembly GCA_017302095.1). GTDB lineage: Bacteria > Pseudomonadota > Gammaproteobacteria > Xanthomonadales > Xanthomonadaceae > Thermomonas. Next base: position 4,125 of record JAFLEC010000028.1, read on the forward strand.
CGCGTCGCTAACGAATAGGAGCAACACCATGCAATTGATCCTCCTGCAGAAGGTCGTGAACCTCGGCAACCTCGGCGACAAGGTCGACGTGAAGCCGGGCTATGGCCGCAACTTCCTGGTCCCGCAGGGCAAGGCCGTGCCGGCCACCGCCGCCAACCTGGCCGAGTTCGAGGCCAAGCGCGCCGACTACGAAGCCAAGGCCCAGGCCGCGCTGGACGGCGCTTCGGCCCGCCAGGCCAAGCTCGCCGACGGCAGCGTGACCATCTCCGCGAACGCCTCCACCGAGGGCAAGCTGTACGGCTCGGTCGGCCCGCGCGAGATCGCCGAGGCGATCACCCGCCAGCTGGGCGTGGAAGTGGGCAAGTCCGAGGTGGTGATGGGCGAAGGCCCGATCCGCCACACCGGCGAACACGAGGTCCTCGTGCACCTGCACGCCGACGTCGAGTCCACCGTCAAGGTGGTCGTGGTCCCTGACGCTGCGTAAGCTGCGCCGACATCGCATGATCGAAACGGGCGCCGCGAGGCGCCCGTTTCGTTTTGCCCGGTCGCAAACGGTGAGACAGGGCGGGCGCAGGATTTATCCACAGGATGTCCCACGACTTGTCTGCAACGCTCGCCGGCGGGCGCGACTACGATGCTTCCCCACCAACAAGAACAACAACCGATCCGCGACGACGGATCGCACCGGGGATCCGCCTTGCCGATGAGCGCACGACCGCAACAACGCCGCGACCAGTACGACACCCGGATCGAGCAGCTGCGGGTGCCGCCGCAGTCGGTGGATGCCGAGCAGGCTGTGCTCGGCGGGCTGATGCTGGATCCGAACGCCTTCGACCGGGTGGCCGACCAGCTGACCGAGGCCGATTTCTACCGGCGCGACCACCAGCTGATCTTCCGGGCGATCCGCGAGTTGGCGGAGAAGAACCGTCCGTTCGACGCCGTCACCTTGGGCGAGTGGTTCGATTCGCAGGGACTGTCCGAGCAGGTCGCCGGCGGTGCTTACCTCGTCGAGCTGGCCAGCAGCACGCCCAGTGCGGCCAACATCAAGGCCTACGCGGAAATCGTCCGCGACAAGGCGATCCTGCGGCAGCTGATCGAGGTCGGCACCGGCATCGTCAACGACGGCTTCCAGCCGGAAGGGCGCGATTCCAGCGAGTTGCTGGCGAAGGCCGAGCAGGAAGTCTTCGCGATCGCGGAGGCCGGCTCCAAGGGCAAGCAGGACTTCACCCCCGTGCGCAAGGCGCTGCTGGAGGCGTTCGACGTCCTGCAGACGCGTGCGGAGCAGGGCGGCGGCGTCACCGGTCTGTCCAGCGGCTACACCGAATTCGACGAGATGACCGCCGGCCTGCAGCCGACCGACCTGGTGATCCTGGCCGCGCGTCCCTCGATGGGCAAGACCACGCTGGCGATCAACATCGCGGAGTACGCCGCGCTGAAGTCGAAGAAGGCGGTGGCGGTGTTCTCGATGGAAATGTCGGCCAGCCAGCTGGCCTTGCGCATGATTTCGTCGGTCGGCCGGGTCAACGCCACCCGCCTGCGTACCGGCGCCTTGGAGGACGAGGACTGGAGCCGGGTTTCCAGCGCGATCCAGCTGATGCGCGAGATCAAGGTCTTCATCGACGACACCCCGGCGCTGTCGCCGGACGTGCTGCGCGCGAAGTCGCGCCGGCTCAAGCGCGAGCACGACCTCGGCCTGATCGTGATCGACTATCTGCAGCTGATGCAGGTGCCGGGCAACAGCGAGAACCGCGCCACCGAGATCTCCGAGATCAGCCGTTCGCTGAAGGCGCTGGCCAAGGAACTGAACGTGCCGGTGATCGCGCTCTCGCAGCTCAACCGCTCGCTGGAAACGCGCACCGACAAGCGCCCGGTGATGGCCGACCTGCGCGAATCCGGCGCGATCGAGCAGGATGCGGACATGATCGTCTTCATCTACCGCGACGAGTACTACAACAAGGAAAATTCGCCGGACAAGGGCCTGGCCGAGATCATCATCGGCAAGCAGCGCAACGGGCCCACCGGCAGCTTCAAGCTGAAGTTCTTCGGCGAATACACGCGCTTCGACAACCTGGCCCACGATTCGGTCGGGAGCTTCGAGTAGGCATCCGGGCATCCTCCAGGTCCGCATGGCGCACCCCGGTTTCAGGGTCTCGATGCAGGCAGATATGGTCGAATAGCGGCATGAGCGATCCCGTCACCCAACGCCCGAGCCGCATCGTGGTCGACCTGCCCGCGATCGCCGGCAACCTGCGGGCCATCCGCGACCGGGTGCGCGTGCCGGTGATGGGCATCGTCAAGGCGAATGCCTACGGCCACGGGCTGGTGGCGGTCGCGCGCCACCTCGAGGCCAGCGGGGTCGATCGCCTGGGCGTGGCCTTCGTGGAGGAGGGGATCGCCCTGCGCCGCGCTGGCATCCGCTTGCCGATCCTGGTGCTGGGTGGGATCTTCGGCCCGCAGGTCGCCGATTACCTGCGACACGACCTCGAGATCACCGTCTCCTCGCTGGACAAGCTGCGCCAGGTCGAGGCAGTGGCCGAGGCCTCGGGGCGGCGCGCGCGCGTGCACCTGAAGATCGACACCGGGATGGAGCGCATCGGTGTGCACAGTTACTCGTGCGGCGCGTTCATCGAGGCCGCGGCAGCCTCGCGCTGGTGCGACATCGTCGGCGTGTATTCGCACCTGGCCTGCGCGGACGACCCGGCGTCCCCGATGACCGCGCGGCAGGTCGAACGCTTCGCCGAGGCCTGCGCGCACTTCACTCGGATCGGCGCGCCGATGCCCTTGCGGCACCTCGCCAATTCCGGCGGCGTGTTGCACGCGCCGGACACCTGGCTGGACCTGGTGCGCCCGGGCATCATCCTCTACGGCGTCCTGCCCGATCCGGCGTCGCACCCCGCCATCGCGCTGCGGCCGGCGCTCTCGCTGGTCTCGCGGGTGGTCTATTTCAAGGTCGTGCGCGCCGGCGGCACGGTCAGCTACGGGGCGACCTGGACCGCGGCCGTCGATACCCGCATCGCCACCGTGCCGGTCGGCTACGGAGACGGCTTCCCGCGGGCGCTGTCCTCGCGCGGCGTGGTGCTGCTGCGCGGCCAGCGGCGGCCGATCGCCGGGCGGGTGTGCATGGACCAGTTCATGGTCGACCTCGGTCCGGACGGGACGGCCTACAACGAGGACGAGGTCGTGCTGGTCGGCGTCCAGGGCGACGACGCCATCCGCGTGGAGGATGTCGCGCGCCAGGCCGGGACCATCCCGTACGAGATCCTGACCGGACTCAACGAACGCATCCCGCGCCACTACATCGCAGGCTGAGCCTGCGCGCGTTGACCGTTTTCGGGCTGGCGTGATTCACTCGCCGCATCCTGGGGGAGGAACCGATGGCCACGCCGAAACCGCGCCGCAAGCCCGCCGAAGCGCCCGCCGGGCGCCGCCCGAGGCGCGAACCGATGTCGCGCGTGGACACCGCATGGCTGCGGATGGAGCGCCCGACCAACCCGATGATGATCACCGGCGTGCTGATGTTCGCCGAGCCGATGTCGCTGGCGCAGCTCAAGCGGGTCATCCAGAAGCGCTTCCTCGCCTATCGCCGTTTCCTGCAGAAGCCGGTCGAAGGCGCCGCCGGCGCCTCCTGGGTCGAGGACGAGACCTTCGACCTCGATTGGCACGTGCGCCTGTCCGGCCTGCCGGGCAAGCATGGCCCCGCCGCGGAGAAGAAGGCGCTGGAGCGTTTCGCGAGCCAGTTGGCCTCCAGTCCGCTGGATCCGACCAAGCCGCTGTGGCAGTTCCACCTGGTCGAGCGCTACCAGGGGGGCTCGGCCCTGGTGGCCCGCATCCACCACTGCTATGCCGATGGCATGGCGCTGGTGCAGGTGCTGCTGTCGCTGACCGATACCGACCGCGACTCCTCCCGCGAAACGCGCCTCGACAGGGCCTGGCTCAAGCACGAGGGCGCCCGCGTGGCGAAGCGGGTGGGCGCGGTGGATCGCTACATGCAGCTCGGCGGCAAGGTGCTGGAGCAGGGGATGGCGATGTACCGCGATCCCACCCTGGCGGGCCTGCTGGCGAAGGAGGGCGGGGAGATCGCCCGCGAGCTGGTGCATGCCCTGGCCTTGCCGGACGATCCGCCCTCGCTGTTGCGCGGCCGGTTGGGCGTCAGCAAGCGGGTGGCCTGGGCCGAACCGCTGTCGCTGGAGGAAGTGAAGGCGGTCGGTCGTGCCTGCGACTGCACCGTCAACGATGTGCTGATGGCTGCCGCCGCTGGCGCCCTGCGTGGCTACATGCTGGAACGCGGCGAGCACCTGGAGGGCATGACCCTGCGCGCCACCGTGCCGGTCAACCTGCGCCCCCTCGAACATGCGAAGAAACTCGGCAACCACTTCGGCCTGGTGTTCCTGGAATTGCCGGTGGGCGAGGACAATCCGCTGCGTCGCCTGGAGCGTGTCGCCGAGTGCATGAATAATCTCAAGAATTCACGGCAAGCCATTGTTGCATATGGGCTTCTCGCCGCGCTTGGCGTGGCGCCGCCGCCGGTGCAGGAGCTCGCGTTGGAGATGTTCAGCCGCAAGGCGAGTGCAGTCGCGACCAATGTGCCAGGGCCGCAGCAACCGCTGTACATGGGCGGCTGCACCCTGCGCGACATGATGTTCTGGGTGCCGCAGACCGGCTCGATCGGCATCGGCCTGTCGATCCTGAGCTATCGCGGCCAGGTCCATTTCGGCCTGATTGCGGACGCGCGGCTGATCCCGGACCCCGACGCCGTCATCCGGCGCTTTGGCGAAGAATTCGAGAAGCTGCTCTACCTGGCGCTCATGGCCGATTGGAATGTGCCCCTGGACGCGACCGGCGCGCACGCGATGATGCGGTTCGAAACGCCTGCTTAATGGCTCTTCACACGTTCACGTTGCGGCCACGTGGCGGCGCCTAGCGTATCCAAGTCATTCAGGGCAGGCCTGAATCTACACGAGGACCGACGACGATGAAGACCCAGACGCTGAAGCTCGCCCTTCTGGGCGCGACCCTTGCCGCCTTCACGGCGGGATGCGCCAGCTACACCGGGCAGACCAACGACCCGAATGATCCGAACCGCACCAAGCGCGGTGCCCTGATTGGCGCCGGGATCGGCGCGGTCGCCGGCTTGCTCAGCGGTGGCGACGCCGTCGAGCGCCGCCAGCGCGCGATGGTCGGGGCCGGCATTGGCGCGCTGGCCGGTGGTGGCATCGGCGCATACCAAGATCGCCAGGAAGCCGAGCTGCGTCGCCAGACCGCCGGTACCGGCATCGACGTCAGCCGCGACGGCGACGTGATCAAGCTCAACCTGCCGGATGGCGTGACCTTCGACTTCGCCAAGTACGACCTGAAGCCGCAGTTCTATCCGGCCTTGAACACCGTGGCGGCGACCTTGAAGGAGTACAACCAGACCATCGTCGAGGTCAGCGGTCATACCGACAGCGTCGGCTCGGATGCCGCCAACCAGACCCTGTCGGAGCGCCGCGCGAACGCGGTGGCGGGTTACCTGATGGGGCAGGGCGTGCAACGCGAACGCTTCGAGATCGTCGGCATGGGTGAGCGCTATCCGGTCGCCAGCAACGACACCGATTCGGGGCGTGCGCTCAACCGTCGCGTCGAGATCCGCCTGCTGCCGCTGCAGGGCTGATCCACTCGACCGTTGCAAGGAAGAACGGGCCGCCCAAGGGCGGCCCGTTCGCGTTGGTGGAGGTGGGCGGAATCGAACCGCCGTCCGAAGGTACTCCAGGCCCGGCACTACATGCTTAGCTCACCGTTTGGTCTCGCCCTGCGGCAACACGGCGTGCGAAGCACACCGCAGGACATACCCGCTTGATCTAGGCCGCGGTTGACGGGTCGCCGCCGAAGCCGATCCTGTGATCATGACCCTACATCCACGAGCACAGGCACAAGTGGGTTCGGGGCTAGGCCTTAAGCGGCCAGAGCGTAGACGTCGTCGTTGGCGTCTGATTGTTTGCCGCTGGATTTACGAGGAAAGCTGCCCCCTCGGCATGCGCCGTGCGATTTCGCAACCCCCGTCGAAGCCAGTGCACCCCCGGGAAGCGTCGATGTCGCCGACAGGGCCAGTATAGGTCCGCGCGGCGCGACCACAAGGGTGAAACGGCCTTCGCCCGCGCGTGGTTATCCTTGGCTCATGTCCGAACGCACCAATTCCGAGGCGGAAGCCGCCGCGTCCCGCCACTTCCGCCTCGGCCATCCCGCCGCCTTGCTGGTGCTCGTGTTCTCGCTGGCCTTGGTCGTCGGCATCTGGCGCGACGCGCGCCAGCGCGAGTTGCAACTCGCCGAAACCCAGTTCCGTGCCCGCGTCGGGCGCATCTCCAACCTGGTTGCCGAGCGCCTGGACAACTACGAGCTCACCCTCAAGGGGGGCGCTTCGCTGGTGTCCGCGGTGCAGTGGCCTGCGCCGGCGCACTGGCGCAGCTATGCCGCCGGGATGGATCTTCCGCATCGATTCCCCGCCGTCATCGGGCTTGGCTTCGCCGCCTACGCGGATCCCGGGCGGCTGACATCCCTGCAGCTGTTGATGCGCGATGCGGGCGGTGGGCGTTTCGACGTGCGCCCGCATGGTCGGCGCGCGCACTACGGCCCGATCGTGTTCCTGGAGCCGCATACCCCCGAGAACCTGCTCGCGATCGGGTACGACATGTATTCCGAGCCCACGCGGCAGGCGGCGATGAAATCCGCGATGGACAGCGGAAGAAGCCGCCTGACCGCACCGGTTCGGCTGGTGCAGGATGGGGCGCGGCCGATCGTCGGCATGCTGATGTACACGCCGGTTTACCAGGGCCAGGAGCCGCAGTCGGCGTCGGCGCGCCGCGCCGCGATGAAAGGCTGGGTCTACATGCCGTTCCGGATGGTGCCGATGATCCAGTCCGTGACGGCGTCGGCGCGCGGCAGCGAGAAGATGCGGATCGTGGACGTGACGGCGCAACGGCAGGTCGTGGTCCACGAGGAAGCCGGCATCGAGGACGACAATGCCTTCGCCTACAGCCTGCCGATGGACCTGCATGGGCGGCGCTGGCGCTTCGATTTCTATTCTGGCCCGGTCGCGACCGCCGCGCCGAACCTGGCCCGGCTCGATTGGCTGTTGCTTGCCGGCATCGCGGTCGCGTTGCTGCTGTTCGCGACGACCTGGGTGCTGGCATCCACCGAGTCGCGTGCGCGCCGCTTGGCCAATTCGATGACCGCTTCGTACCGCCGCAGCGAGGAACGATTCCGGAGCGCCATGCAGTACTCCGCGATCGGCAAGGCGTTGCTGGATACCGAAGGCCGCATCGTCGAGAGCAATCCGTCGTTCGCGGGCATCGTCGGGCGGGAGTCTGGTGAACTGGTGGGCATGGCGCTGGCCGACCTGCTGGACGCCGCCGCCTCCGACGGCGTCGACACCAGCCAGCAACTGCGGGCCATCGATGGGGCGGGCGGGGTGGTGCGCGGTACCCGGACCCTGCATCGCCGTGACGGCGAACAACGCCAGGTGCAGCTCACTTTCGCTCCGGTCCCCGGCGATCCCGGACGCGACATTGCGCGCCTGGTGCAAGTGGAGGACGTCACCGAGCGCGTGCGCGCCGAGCGCGAGGTGCTCTCGCTCAACCGCACGCTGGAGGCGCGCGTGGCCGCCCGCACCAGGGAGTTGCGCGAGGCAAACCGCGAACTCGAGTCCTTTGCGTACAGCGTCTCGCACGACCTGCGCGCCCCGCTGCGCTCCATCGAGGGCTTCAGCCGGATCCTAGGCGAACGCCATGCAGGGCAGCTTGATGCCGGCGGGCTGGACTACCTGCAACGCGTGCGCAATGCGACCGGGCGCATGGCCAGCCTGATCGACGCGCTGCTGAAGCTTTCGCGGGTCGGTCGCGGATCGCTCATGCGCGAGCAGGTCGACCTGTCGGCAATGGCCGCCGACGTCGCGGCGGCCCTCTCCGAGAATGCCGACCATGTCCCTGAGGTCCGGATCGCGCCCGGCCTTCGCGTCGAAGGCGACCGTGCCCTGCTGCGCACCTTGCTGGAGAACCTGTTGGGGAATGCCTTCAAGTTCACCCGAGGCACACCCGGCGCGCTGGTCGAAGTCGCCAGCGCGCGCGATGCGTCCGGACGCGTGGAATACGTGGTCCGCGACAACGGTGCGGGTTTCGACCAGGCTTATGCCGACAAGCTGTTCCAGCCGTTCCAGCGCCTGCACAGCCAGGACGCATTCGCCGGGCACGGTATCGGCCTGGCCTCTGTCAAGCGCATCGTGGAGCGGCATGGCGGCGGCATCCGTGCCGAAGGTCGACCGGGGCAGGGCGCGACCTTCTGGTTCACCCTGGGCGAGCTGATCGGGGAGACGCCGGAGGCAGGGTGATCGCCGGGCGCGGTGGCCTAGGCGTCCTTGTTGTGCCGGCGCAGCAGACGCTGTTTCTCGCGGTTCCAGTCGCGCTCCTTGCTGGCCTCGCGCTTGTCGTGCTGTTGCTTGCCGCGCGCCAGCGCGATTTCCGCCTTGACCTTGTTGCCCTTCCAGTAAAGGGCCATCGGGATCAGGGTGTAGCCGTCGCGCTGCACGCGGCCGATGAGTTCGTCGATCTCGCGACGGTGCAGCAGCAGCTTGCGGGTGCGTCGATCATTGGCGACCACGTGGGTGGAGGCCTGGATCAGCGGCGTGATCTGGGCACCGACCAGGAACAGTTCGCCTGACAGCACTACCGCATAGGCGTCGCCGATGTTGGCGCGCCCTGCACGGATCGCCTTCAGCTCCCAGCCCTGCAGCGCAAGGCCGGCCTCGAGCTTGTGCTCCAGGTGGTATTCGTGGCGCGCGCGCTTGTTCAGGGCGATGGTGCCGCCCCCGTTTGGCTTATCCTTGCCGGTCTTCTTGTTGCTCATCCCGTCATTCTCGCCGATCCCGCCGCCTTGCGGCGCGCCGGCGCGCTGGAGCCGCGATGCCGGTCATCACCCGCAGTGCCCTGGTCGAACATTCCGCGGCGCGCATGTTCTCGCTGGTCAATGACATCGCCGCCTATCCGCGACGCTTCGAGTGGTGTCGCGGGGCGGAGGTCCTGGAACGGGACGATGCCCGCGTGCTGGCGCGCCTCGAACTGGGCATCGGCGGTTTCCACACCTGGTTCACCACCGAGAACCTGCTGTCGCCACCGCACCACGTCGACATGTCCCTGCGCGACGGACCATTCGCACGGCTGCAGGGGCGCTGGGAGTTCCATGCGCTCGACGAATGCGCCTGCAAGGTGACCCTGCAGCTCGATTTCGAGCCGCAGTCGCGGCTGCTCGGCCCGGCGCTGGCGCTGGGCATGCAGGGGCTCGCGGACCGGATGGTCGACGACTTCGTGCGCGAAGCGGATCGGGGCGGCTGATGCGGGTACAGGTGCTGCGCGCGTGGCCCGGCCGCTGCGAAGCGATCGAGGTCGGGCTGGCCGAGGGCGCCTGCGTGCAGGATGCGTTGCAGGCGGCCGGCTGGCCCTGCGAGGCGCCGTTCACCGGGGTCGCGATCTTCGGCCAACGGGCCGATCTTTCTTCGCCGCTGCAAGACGGTGATCGCGTCGAACTCCTGCGACCGCTCGAGCTCGATCCGAAGGAAGCACGGCGACGCCGTGCCGAGGCGCGCAAGCAGCGGCGTTAGCGGCCGCCTTAGCGGCCGCCCTTCTTCTTGTCCTTGGCAAGGTTCGGGCCGAACTGCTTGACCACCTGCACCGCGAGCTCGGAATCCTGCTCGGGGAAGTATTCGCCTTCCCATGTGCTGACCACGCCGTCCTGGAAGAACACCGTGAGCGACTTCACCTCGGGCTGGCCGGTGCGCCCCAGGCGCTGGCTGGCGGCGTAGTCCCAGCGATCCTGGTGGAACGGATCGCGGATCGACGGCGTCCCCAACAGGGTCATGACCTGGCGCTGGTCCATGCCGGCCTGCAACTGGTCCACCGCCGACTTCTCCAGCAGGTTGCCCTGGTAGATCGGCTGCCGGTACATCAGGCCGCAGCCACTGGCGAAGGTCACGGCGAGGAGGAGCAGGAGCAGCTTGCGCATCGAGGTCACGGGCGAGTCACGAATGCGCCGATGATACACTCAACGCGGCCAGCCACAGCCCGCCACGGCTATGTCGGGCACCCCTGGCGGCAGGCGTTCACGCCACGTTGCCGGCGGCATCGCTTCCGCGGAGCAGGCATGGAATCGCAGGATCTACGCAAGGTCGGACTCAAGGTCACCCATCCGCGGATGCGGATCCTGGAGTTGCTGGAGCAGAGCAAGCCCCGGCACATGACCGCCGAGGACATTTACCGGCACCTGATGGCCGTCGGCGAAGAGATCGGGCTGGCCACGATCTATCGCGTGCTGACCCAGTTCGAGTCGGCCGGCTTGGTGCTCAAGCACAACTTCGAGGGCGGCCATGCCATCTACGAACTCGATCGCGGCGAGCATCACGACCACATGGTCGATGTCGATTCCGGCAAGGTGATCGAATTCCACAGCGACGAAATCGAAGCCCTGCAGCGCAAGATCGCAGCCCAGCACGGCTACGACATCGAGGACCATGCGCTGGTCCTCTACGTGCGCAAACAGCGCTAGCCGGCGGCGTCCCGGAGCAGTTGGCGCGCCGCCGCGCGCGCCTCGTCGGTCAGGCGGCTGCCGCCGAGCATGCGCGCGACCTCCTCGATCCTGTCGCCGGCGTCGAGCAGGGCGACCGCCGACTGGGTGATCCCGTCCTGCGCCGCCTTGCTCACCCGGTAATGCGCATGCCCGGCCGCGGCGACCTGCGGCTGGTGGGTCACGCACAGCACTTGGCGATTGCCGCCCAACGCCCGCAACCGCGAACCGACCGCGGCCGCGACCGCGCCGCCGATGCCGGCATCGACCTCGTCGAAGACCATGGTGGGCACCGCGTCCACGCCGAGCGTGGCGACTTCGATGGCGAGCGAGATGCGCGAGAGCTCGCCGCCGGAGGCGACCTTGCGCAGCGGCCGCGGCGGCTGCCCCGGGTTGGCGGCGACCAGGAATTCCGCGCGTTCCGCACCGAGCGGATCGGGGGTGTCGCGGTCCTGGTTCGCCTCCAGCGCCACCGCGAAACGGCCATCCTGCATGCCGAGCGAGGCGATCAGGCCGGTGACCGCATCGTCCAGGGCGTCGGCTGCGCGGCGCCGGGAATCGCCGAGTGCCAGCGCCGCCTGCCGCCATGCGGCATGGGCCTGCGCGATCTCGCGCTCCAGGTCCTGCAGGCGCTGGCCGGCATCCTCCAGCGAGGCCCATTCGGCGGCGAGCGCGTCGCGGTGCGCGGCCAGTGCAGCGGGCGCGACCCGGTGCTTGCGGGCGAGGTCGTGCACGCGCCCCAAGCGCCGTTCCAGCGCAGCGAGGGCGTCCGGATCGAGGTCGAGGTCGCCACGGATGCGTTCCAGCGCAACCAGTGCCTCGTCCAGCTGGATCGCGGCCGATTCGAGCAGGGCATCGACGTCGGCGAGGCGCGGTTCATGCACGGCTTCGCGTTGCAACAGCCCCTGCACCCTGCGCGCCTGCTGCGGCAGGGCGTGGTCGCCATCCAGGGTGTCCAATGCCTGCTCGCAGGCGGCGACCAAGGTAGCGGCATGCGCCTGGCGGCGATGGGCGGCATCGAGATCCGCCAGCGCCGCGGGATCCAGCGCTTCGGCCTCGAGTTCGTCGAGCTGGTGCCGCAACCACGCGCGCCGATCGGCGACATCGCCGCGCGCGAGCAGGGCCCCGCGCTCGGCGTCCAGCGCCTGCCAGCGGCGCGCGGCATCGCGCACCGCATCCAGC
>JAFLEC010000280.1 GCA_017302095.1 Lysobacterales bacterium
GTCCACGGTCACGCCGGGGCCCATGGTCGAGCTGAGCGAGATCTTCTGCAGGTAGGTGCCCTTCGAAGTCGCCGGCTTGGCCTTGATCAGGTCCAGCAGCAGCGCCTGCAGGTTGCCCTTCAGCGCATCGTTCTCGAAGTTCGCCTTGCCGATCGTGCAGTGGATGATGCCGGCCTTGTCGGTGCGGTAGCGCACCTGGCCCGCCTTGGCGTTCTTCACCGCCTCGGCCGGGTTCGGCGACACGGTACCGACCTTCGGGTTCGGCATCAGGCCACGCGGGCCCAGCACCTGGCCCAGCTTGCCGACCACGCGCATCGCGTCCGGGGTCGCGATGACCACGTCGTAATTCAGGTCGCCCGCGATCATCTTCTCCGCCAGGTCGTCCATGCCGACCACGTCGGCGCCGGCGGCCAGTGCCTCGTCAGCCTTGGCGCCCGCCGGGCAGAACACGGCGACGCGGACCGACTTGCCGGTGCCGGCCGGGAGCACGGTGGAACCGCGCACCTGCTGGTCGGACTTCTTGGCGTCCACGCCGAGGCGCACGGCTACGTCGATCGCCTCGACGAACTTGGCCTTGCTGTTGTCCTTCAGGATCTTCAGGGCGTCATCGATCGCGTACGCCTTGCCGGGCTGGGTGGCGGCGAGGATCGCCTTCTGTCGCTTGTTGAGTGCCATCGTCTTAACCCTCCACCACCAGACCCATGGAACGGGCAGAGCCCGCGATCGTGCGCACCGCCGCGTCCAGGTCGGCCGCGGTCAGGTCGGGTTCCTTCGCCTTCGCGATGTCCTCGAGCTGCTGGCGCGTCACCTTGCCGACCTTGTCGGTGTTGGGGCGCTTGGAACCGGAGGTGATGCCCGCAGCCTTCTTCAGGAGCACCGAGGCCGGCGTGCTCTTGGTGACGAAGGTGAAGGTACGGTCGGAATAGGCGGTGATGATCACCGGGGTAGGCAGGCCGGGTTCCAGCTTGGAGGTCGCCGCGTTGAACGCCTTGCAGAACTCCATGATGTTGAGGCCGCGCTGACCGAGGGCGGGACCCACCGGCGGCGACGGATTGGCCTGGCCGGCCTTGACCTGCAGCTTGATGTAACCAACGACTTTCTTTGCCATTGCTCTTGTCTCCGGGTGCAAGCGTCCGCGCGCGGACTCCCCATCGGACCGGGATCACTGGGTCTGGAGCGTGCGCGTCCCGGCGTCGCGTCGCTCGAATTCGCTCGTGACGACGGCCGCGCGTGGCGGCCGATCGTCTCCGGATCCCCGAAGGGAGCCGAGCATGATAGCAGATTTTTTAGGACTCGCTCCGCGAGCGGCGGCGGATCAGGCTTTTTCAACCTGCCCGAATTCCAGCTCGACCGGGGTCGAACGGCCGAAGATCAGCACGGCCACGCGCAGGCGGCTCTTGTCGTAGTTGATTTCCTCGACCACGCCGTTGAAGTCGTTGAACGGGCCATCGACTACGCGGACCATCTGACCCGGCTCGAACAGCACCTTCGGCTTCGGCTTCTCGACGCCGTCCTGGACGCGCTGGAGGATGGCGTCGGCCTCGCGATCCTGGATCGGCAACGGGCGGTCGGCGGTACCGCCGATGAAACCCATCACCTTAGGGGTTTCCTTCACAAGGTGCCACGACTCGTTGTCGATGCGCGGGATGCCGTCCTCGACGTGCGTCGCGATCTGCACCAGCACGTAGCCCGGGAAGAACTTGCGCTCGGAACGGCGCTTCTGCCCGGCGCGCATCTCGATCACTTCCTCGGTCGGCACCAGCACCTCGCCGAAGCGATCCTGCATCCCCATGCGCGCGATGCGGTCGCGCAACGCCTGCGCCACCGACTTCTCGAAGCCGGAATAGGCATGCACCACGTACCAGCGGGTCTGGCTCTCTGGATTGCTCACCGCGTCCTCCATCAGTTGCCGAGCAGCGCCTTGATGCCCAGCTGGATGACCCAGTCGAAGGCGGCGAGGATGAGGCTGATGACGATCACCGCGGCCACCACCACCCACATGGTCCGGGTCGTTTCCTGACGCGTCGGCCAGACGACCTTGCGAAGCTCGAAGCGCGACTCGGACAGGAACTCACGGGTCTCGACGCCCTTGGCGGTCGCCATGAACGCGACGACGCCAAGCACCAAGCCCACCAGCAGCGCCAGCACGCGCGCAACCGTCGGCCACTGGCCGTCAAACCAGTAGAAGGCCACCAGCCCGCCCACCGCGAGCAGCAATGCCAAGGCGTACTTCGCGATGTCACCGCCGGAGGCGGAGTGGTCGTGCAGCGGCTTGCTGGTCAAAACATCATCTCTCTGCGCGGCGCGCACCCGCGGGCACGCACACCGGATTGGCACGCCAGGAGGGACTCGAACCCCCAACCTGCGGTTTTGGAGACCGCTGCTCTGCCAATTGAGCTACTGGCGTATCGAAGTTGTCGCTCGCACCGAATAGTGCGGTTTCCTGAAAAGGCAATGGCGGCTTGCGCCGCCTGCCTTCACCCCGACCCGTTCCCGCAGGCGGGAACGGGGGAAACGCAGGGCTTACTTGAGGATCTTGGAGACGACGCCGGCGCCGACGGTACGGCCACCTTCGCGGATCGCGAAGCGCAGGCCCTCGTCCATCGCCACCGGGTTGATCAGCTGCACCACCATCTTCACGTTGTCGCCCGGCATCACCATCTCGGTGCCCTCCGGCAGCGTCACCGCACCGGTGA
>JAFLEC010000281.1 GCA_017302095.1 Lysobacterales bacterium
GATTCGCCGCGCGCCCGCTGCAGGCGCCACGCGCCGGGATTCGCCTGCGAAGCGGCACGCAGGACCTCCCGTGCCTGCGCCGCGCGATCCACCGCCTGCAGCATCCGCGCGTAGTTGAGCGCGGCCGACTCCAGCCCGGGAACCAACTGCAGTGCGCGATGGGTGGCGATCGCGGCGTCGCGGCGTTGGCCCGCGTGCCAGTTCGCCACGCCGAGGTTGTTCCAGGCATCCACCAGCGACGGCGACAACCGCAGGGCCTGTTGGGCATGCCGGACGGCGGCGACCGCATCGCCCAGCGCCACCGCCAACGCCGACAGGTTCGACCAGCTCGCGGGATGCGCATAGGCTTGCGACGACGCGCGCGCATAGGCGGTCGCCGCGGCCTCGCGCGCGCCGGCCTCGAAGTCGTGCATGGCCTGCGCGATCAGATGTGCCGATGCTTCCGGCGAATTCCCCACCAGGGTGGCCAACGGCAGCCCGCGCGCGGGACCGGTCATGCCGCCGTGCTGCCGTCGATTCCGGCCTGGCGCCGCAAGCGCACGCGGATCGACTCGACCTCGGGGAACGCCTCGACTGCCAGGATCTGGTCGCACAAGGCCAGTGCCGCTTCGGCGCCGCCGGGGACCAGCGCCGTGCCGAGCGTCAGCAAGGTCCGCGTCAACGCAACGTCCCGGGAACCCGTCGCCAAGCCCGGGCTGGTCAGCCCCTTCTGCAGGAAGCGACGCGGGACCGGCTTGCCTGCCAGCACCTGGTACTCCTCGCGCCATTCGTCGCCGTAGATCCATCCGAGGTACTCGTCCACCGGGCTCGGCATCGGGACGGCCAGTTCGAGCGGGGCGCAGGCGACGTACGCGATCGCGAAGGCCGGGGTATCGAAGACCAGGTGATCCGGCGGACCGAAGGACCCCACCCATCGCCCGCCGCTCCTGCGTTGCAACAACAGGTCCACCGGGATTCCGCTCGCAAGGTGCACCAGGCCGAGCACGCCGATCCTGCCGACCGCGGGCATCCCTTGCCCCTGCAAGGCGAAGGGTCGGTAACCGTCCGCGAACGCAGCGAGCAGTGCATCGCGGGGGACATCCGCATCGATCGCGATGTCGATGTCCTTGCGCGCCTCCCAGAGCCCGCCGTGGATCGCGTGCATGCGCACCGCACCGCCGGCCAGGCAGGGGCCTGCCTCGATCGACTGCAGGCGCGACAGGCAATCGACGAGCACCGCCCGCCAGGCGCCGGCATCCTCCCGTTTCCCGTCTCCACGCTCCGCGCCGCCGTGCGAGGCGCGCGCAATCGTGTCGTCCGAGGCCTCTCGCAACGCATCCCGCGCATGCAGCCGCGCCTCGGCGGGACGTTCCATCACCCGCATCAATTCGCCCATCGCATGGTGCAACGCGAAGCCCGGCCCGCCGCTGGCGATCGCGGTGGACAGCACCTCCGCGGCGGCCTGCAGGCGGTCGACCGCACGCAACATCCGCGCCAGGCCAATCGCCGCCGATGCATGGGCAGGCGCCAAGCGATGGGCGTGCTGCATTGCCTTGGCGGCATCGCGTCGTTCCCCCAAGCGCCAACTCGCGATCGCCGCATTCACCCAGGCATCGGCTTGGCCGGGCGCCAGCGCAACCGCGCGCTTGGCGTGGTCCAGCGCCTCCGGGTACCGCTCCAACCCCGTCGCAAGGGCCGAAAGATTGGACCAACTCGACCAATCCCGGGCATCCGCGAGCGCCGCGCGGTAGGCGTCCCGGGCTTCGGCAACCCGTCCCTGCGCCACCAGGGCGGTGCCACGTTCGGCGAGCGCCGCGCCCGGGCTTCCGGTGTGCGTGGTGACGCAGGCAGCAAACATGGCGCGGGCTCTCGGTCGCGAAACGACGCAGGGTAGCCGAATGCGATTCGCATCGGGCAGCGCATGCCTGCCCATGACGAAAAACCCCCGCCTCGCGGCGGGGGTTTTCGTGTTGCGGTGTTGCGGATGGCGCTGGATCAGAAATCCATGCCGCCCATGCCGCCCATGCCGCCGCCGCCCGGCATCGCCGGCTCGTCCTTCTTCGGCAGCTCGGCCACCATCGCCTCGGTGGTGATCATCAGGCCGGCGATCGAGGCCGCGTTCTGCAGCGCGGTGCGGGTGACCTTGGTCGGGTCCAGGATGCCGAACTCGATCATGTCGCCGAACTCGCCGTTGGCGGCGTTGTAGCCGAACGCGCCGGTGCCTTCGGCAACGCGGTTCAGCACCACCGACGGCTCGTCGCCGGCGTTGGTGACGATCTCGCGCAGCGGGGCTTCCATCGCACGCAGGGCGATCGCGATGCCGTGGTTCTGGTCCTCGTTCGCACCCTTCAGGTTGGCGATCGCGGCCTTCGCGCGGATCAGGGCGACGCCGCCGCCCGGGACGATGCCTTCCTCGACCGCCGCACGGGTGGCGTGCAGGGCGTCTTCGACGCGCGCCTTCTTCTCCTTCATCTCGACTTCGGTGGCGGCGCCGACCTTGATGACGGCCACGCCGCCGGCCAGCTTGGCCACGCGCTCCTGCAGCTTCTCGCGGTCGTAGTCCGAGGAGGTCTCCTCGATCTGCGCCTTGATCTGCTTGATGCGCGCCTCGATGCCCGCGCCGTCGCCGGCGCCGTCGATGATGGTGGTGTTCTCCTTGCTGACCTGCACCTTCTTGGCGCGGCCGAGGTCCTTGATCGTCGCCTTC
>JAFLEC010000282.1 GCA_017302095.1 Lysobacterales bacterium
GCCGGCGAACGCGCCCGGGTCGCCATCCTCTCCGGCTGCACCGCGGTGCGTGGCGTCGACCTGCGGCCGGCGAGCGATCCGGCGAGCCGCCGCAACCAGCAGGTGCTGGCGGCGCCGCGCTCGGCCGGCTGGTGCGGCGACTACCTCGCGGGCGAGCTGACCGCGCGCGACGTCGATGGCGATGCGATCCTCGACGCCTACGGCACGCCACTGCTCTACGTCTGCCCGGTGGTGCGCGGCGTGCGCGGCACCCTGCCCGCGATCGGCATCGAGGGCTTCGGCAACCCCGCCCTGCCGGTGGTCGAGGAGGCCTACGGCATGGAGACGCGCGGTCGCGCCGCCGCCGCTTCGCTGGCCTCCGACCTCCGCACCACCGCCGCGCCGCGGCACCGCTTCGGATTCGAACTGTGGAGCGCCGGTCCCGACCGGCGCATGTCGGCGATGCGCGACGCCGCGGAAGCACGCGACGACATCGCCATGCGCGGCTATCGCGACGGATTGGCGCCGTGAAGCGGTCCGCCGCCTTCACCCTGATCGAGATGCTGGCGGTGATGGCGATCATCGCCCTCGTCGTCGGCATGGTGATGCGCGGCTTCGGACGCGAGCAGCGCGGAGCGCAGGTGCGCGCGGCTGCCGAGCAGCTGGCGGCGGCGCTGGGGCGCGCACGCAGCCTGGCGATCGCCAGCGGCGGCATGCATGGCGTCGCCTTCAACATCCAGAACGCGCCCGGCAGCAGCGGCGCGGTCCTGAACAACCGCAGCGGCGGGCACTGGTATCGCATCATCGGTCCGGTGCGCGGACTCGGCCGCTACGTCTACGAGGGGCGCATCGCCCGCGTCGGCAAGCCGGACAACTTCCACGGCCAGCCGCTGCCCAACTTCCCGGACTTCGTCGAGGAGGTGCGGCGCGACTGGGTGTCCGAGCCCTACGTCCTGCCGGCGGGCAAGGTGCGCTTCCTCGCACTGGCGGACACCGACGAGGGGCCGCGCCAGCGCAAGGACACCCCGGCCGGCAGCGGCACGGTGTGGTACGGCAGCGGCGGCGAGACGACCTGGCCGCGGCCGTGGTTCGGCTGGTACGACGGCGCCCGGTTGTGGCCGTGGGGCGGCTACGACCCCGCGCGGCCGGCCAGCGCCTTCCGCTACCAGGGCTCCGGCCCGGCGGTGGTCGGCTGCCGCAATCCCGAGGACCGGCGCTTCGACAACAACACCCGCAAATCCGCCATCGAGGTCTTCGCCGACACCGATCTCGACGGCGACGGGCTCTTCGACAGCCCAGGCGAGCGCGAGCTGGCCTATCCGGTGCTGGTGTGCGACGCGCCGCGCCCGCTGGTCAGCGCCGACTGGCTCGACTTCGCCATCGTCTTCCTGCCCGATGGCCGCGCCATGGCGACGGAATGGAACCAGCCGCGTCGGCAGTACGACAACCTGCAGGCGACCATCGGCGGCGGGACGAACAAGGATCGCAACGGCGTCGCCGACATGGCCAAGCCGGTGCTGACCATCCCAGGCTACGGCAACCGCCTGTTCAGCGGCCAGGGCTTCGCCTGCCACTACGACATCCCCGAGGTGGCGCATTTCACCCGCCACACCGGCGGCTGGTTCATCACCTTGGCGCCGGATGCGTCCGACGACCGCACCGCATTCCCGGACGCGCGCACCGCGCTGGCGAGCATGCTGCCGATGGCGCGCGTCTTCGTCGGCGCCGCCGGGGTCATCCGCGTCCTGCCGGTGCAGCATCGCGAAGGCGCCTACGACGGCCGCCTGTGGCCGGCGGATCCCGCCGACTGGCTGTCGACCGCCGCCACCGGCGCCAACCCGGTGTGGAACCGCTGCCGCCTCGGCTATCTGCACGCCGCCGACGCCGGGACCACGGCGCTGTCGCGGCCGCCGACCCCGGTTGGGACGCCGGTGACGACGGTGGTGAGCAGCGCGATGCTGGCGCGTCGGCAGTGGTGGATCGAGCCATGAGCGGGCGGCGGACGCGGGCCTTCACCATCGTCGAGGTCCTGGCGACCCTGCTGCTGCTGGCGCTGGGCCTGGCGGCGGTGATCGGGCTGCTGCTCTTCGCCCTGCGCCTGAATGCGCGTTCGGTCGCCGCGGCCAGCGCGATGGCGACGGCATGGACGGCCCTGCACGACCATCGTCCGGGCGGGCGCGACCCCTTCGCCGGCGATCCGGCCTGGCAGGCGACGGTGCTGTCCGGCGCGCGCGGCAGCGATGCCTACCAGGTGCTGGTCGCCGGCTACCTCAACGGCTACTACGTGCGCCGGGTCGAGACCGCCGTCGCGGCCGACCGGATCGATGCCGGATCGCGGGTCGTGTCGGTGCGGGTGGATGTCTACGACGCCGAGGACGGCGGACCCGTCGCCGCCCTCGACGGCCGGCTGCTGCGGCGGGACCCATGAGCCGCCGCGGCTTCACCCTCATCGAGCTGATGGTCTCGGTCGCGGTCGGCGCCGCCCTGCTGGCCGCCACCGCCAGCGCCATGTTCTACCTGCGCGCCCTGATCGCGCGCAATGCCGCCGTCCTCGGCCTGCACCGCGAGGCGGCGGCGGTGCAGCGCACGCTGGCGGCCTCGCTGCAGACCGCGCAGTCCTCGACGCAGTGGCGGCTGGAGGCGGATCCCGGCGCCGGCGGCTGGGGCGA
>JAFLEC010000283.1 GCA_017302095.1 Lysobacterales bacterium
GGACGCGCAGCCGCAAGGTGTGCAGGTTCCGGCCGGGGCGGTGGTCGACCCACCTCGCCGGCGAACGCTTCGAGGCAACCCTGCACCTGCCCGCGCCGGAGGGCGCAATCGCGCTGCCACGCGCCGCGCTGCTGCCCGAGGGCGATGGCCATGTCGCGTTCCGCCGCGACGGCGACCGCTTCCGCCGCGTCCCCATCGCGACCTTGCTCGGCGTCGACGGCGAGGTCGCGGTGGTGCTGGCACCGGCGTTGCGCCCGGGGGTCGAGGTCGCGGTGCGCGGGACCGCCGCGTTGAAGGCGATGCTGCCCGCCACCGACGGCGCGGAGTGACGCCGCGATGCTCGCGAAGCTGACCGAAGTCTCGCTGCGCCAGCAGGTGCTGGTGCTGCTCGCCGCCCTGGCCTTGGCTGCGGGGGGTGCTTGGGCGTTCGCCACCCTGCCGATCGATGCGTACCCGGACATTTCGCCGGCCCAGGTCAAGATGATCCTGAAGGCGCCTGGCATGACCCCAGAGGAAGTGGAGTCGCGGGTCATCACGCCGCTGGAGATGGAACTGCTCGGCACGCCGCGCGGCACCATGCTGCGCAGCACCGCCAAGTACGCGATCGCCGACATCACCCTGGACTTCGCCGAAGGCACCGACATCTACTGGGCCAGGCAGCAGGTGGCCGAACGCTACGCGGCGGTCGCGGCCGACCTGCCGCCCGGGGTCGATGGCGGCCTGGCGCCGATCTCCACGCCGCTGTCGGACGTGTTCATGTTCACGCTCGAAGGCGGTGGGCTGAGCCTGGCCGAACGCCGCAGCCTGCTGGACTGGACCCTGCGCCCCGCCCTGCGCACCCTGCCCGGGGTCGCCGACGTGAACGCGCTGGGCGGGCACGCGCGCAGTTTCGTGGTGGTCCCGGACCCTGCACGGCTATCCGCCGCCGGACTGCACTTGCGCGACCTCGCGGACGCGATCGAGCGCAACAACCGCAACGACGGCGCGGGCCGCGTGGAGGCGGGCGAAGAAACCCTGATCGTGCGCGTCGAGGGCGCCATCACCGGCGCCGACGACATCGCCGCGTTGCCGGTCCGCAACGGTGCATCGCCGGTGCGCGTCGGCGACGTGGCCGAGGTCCGCACCGATGCGCTCACCCGTTACGGCGCGGTCACCCGCGATGGACGCGGCGAAGCGGTGCAAGGCATCGTGGTGGGCCTGCGCGGCGCGGATGCCTCGACGCTGGTGCGCGACGTGCGGATGCGGCTCGACGAGCTTGCGACCGCGCTGCCGCCCGGGGTCCGCATCGTCCCGTTCTACGACCGTAGCGCACTGATCAAGCGCGCCGTCGGCACCGTCCAGGACGCGCTGCTCGAAGCCAGCGTGCTGGTGGTGATCCTCTTGCTGCTCTTCCTCGGAGAACTGCGGGCCGCGCTGGTGGTGGCGCTGATGCTGCCGTTCGCCGCGCTCGCCACCTTCCTGCTCATGCGCACCACCGGCATGAGCGCGAACCTGATGAGCCTGGGCGGGTTGGCGATCGCCATCGGGATGCTGGTCGACGCAGCGGTGGTGGTGGTGGAGAACGTGGTCAGCCGGCTGGACCCGCGGGCGAACGGCGCGGGCATGCCGCGCCTGCACCGGGTGTTCGCGGCCACCCGCGAAGTGGCCACCCCGGTCGCCGCGGGCATCCTCATCATCTGCCTGACCTTTGTGCCGCTGCTGACCCTGCAGGGCCTGGAGGGGAAGCTGTTCGCGCCGGTCGCGCTGACCATCGTCTTCGCGCTGGCCTCGTCGCTGCTGTTGTCGCTGACCCTGGTCCCCGTGCTCGCCGCGATCCTGCTCAAGGAACACGCGCATGGCGAACCCTGGCTGATGCGCCAGGTGGCGCGCGCCTACCAACCGATGCTGGAGCGCGCGTTGACCCACCCGCGGCTGGCGATGGCCGCGGCAGGCGTGGCCCTGCTGCTCGGCATGGGCGCCTGGCTGGGCACCGGCAAGACCTTCATGCCGACGATGGACGAGGGCGACCTGTTGCTGCAACTGCAGAAGCCGGCCTCGGTCGGGTTGCAGCGGTCGCTCGACACCGATGCGGCGGTCGGCGCCGCGATCCTCGCGCGTGTCCCGGAAGTGCGCCACGTGATCGCCCGCGCCGGCTCCGACGAGCTCGGCCTGGATCCGATGGGCCTCAACGAGACCGACATGTTCATGCAGCTCGCCCCGCGCGACGCGTGGCAGGTCGCCGACAAGGGGGCGCTGGCCGATCGCATTCGCACGGTGATGGCGGATTTCCCGGGGCTGGAGTTCGGCTTCACCCAGCCCATCGAGATGCGGGTGTCGGAAATGCTGACCGGCAGCCGCGGCGACGTGGCGGTCAAGGTGTTCGGCCCCGACCTCGGGGTGCTCGGCGAACTCGGCGGACGGATCGCGGCGGCGCTGGAACGGGTCGAGGGCGCGCAGGACGTCCTGACCCAGGCCACCGACGGCGTGCAGTACCTGCGGGTGGCCGTGGATCCGCGCGCCGCAGGCCAGGCCGGCCTGAGCGTGACCGACGTGCAGGACGAATTGCGCGCGCAACTGGAAGGCATGCGCGCGGGCATCGTGGTCGAGCCGGACCGGCGCACCCCGATCATCGTGCGCGGCGGCGGCGGTGCACGCGATTCCGCCGATCGCTTCTCG
>JAFLEC010000284.1 GCA_017302095.1 Lysobacterales bacterium
TCGGCCGCCGGCTGTGGACGCGCCGGGTCGGCGTGTACGCCGGCTGGCTGGTGCTGCTGGCGATCCAGTTCACCTGGCAGGCCAAGAAGGCGCAGATCGACCCGCTGGTGGTGTTCTGGATCACCCTGGCCAACTACGGGCTGCTGCGGCATGTGCTGCGCGGGCCGGACTGGCGGATGTGGGCGCTGGGCTGGGCCGCCGCGGGACTGGGCACGATCACCAAGGGCGTCGGCGCGATCGCCCTGCTGATGCTGCTGCCGGCGGCGGTCGCGTCCCTGCGCGGCTGGCCCGGGGTACGCGTGCATGCCCGCGACCCGCGCTTCTGGCTGGGGCCGCTGGCCTTCGTCGCGGCCTGCGGGGTGTGGCTGGTGCCGATGCTGGTCGCCGCGCTCGGCCAGGGCGGCCCGGAATACCGCGCCTACGTGGACGACATCCTGCTGCGGCAGACGGTCACCCGCTATGCCAATGCCTGGCACCACGGCCAGCCGGCCTGGTACTTCCTCGAGGTCGCGCTGACCGCGTGGCTGCCGACCGTGCTCGCCCTGCCATGGGCGCTGCCGGCCTGGCGCCGCCGCCTGCGCCGGCGGGATGCGCGGTACCTGCTGCCGCTGGCCTGGGTGGTGCTGGTGCTGGTGTTCTTCAGCATTCCCTCGGGCAAGCGCGACATGTACATCCTGCCGGCCTTGCCGATGCTGGCGCTGGCGATCGCGCCGCTGCTGCCGGGCCTGTTGCGCCGGGCGGCCGCGCAGCGCCTGCTGCTGGGGTTCGTGCTGGTGTTCGCGCTGGCCGCGCTCGGCGCCGGGCTGGCGATGCTGGGCGGCGAGCCCGGCTTCGAGCGGCGTTTCATGGAAGGCCGCGAGCCGCTGGTCGCGCAAGGGGTGGCGGCGATGCTGGCGGCGGTGGGCGCCTGCGGGCTCGGTGGCGCGTTGTGGTTCGGGCGCCGTCGCGCGCATCTCGCGCTGGTGGCGATGTTCACCGTGCTGTGGGTGCTGTACGGGCTGGTCGCGGCGCCACTGCTCAACGACGGGTCGTCCTCGCGCGGGCTGATGCGGCGGGTCGGCGCGACGATCGGCGCGGAGGCGCAGCTCGGCCTGGTGGGCTGGCGCGAACAGCAACTGCTGATGGCCGACCGCCCGGCCACCGACTTCGGCTTCAAGCGTCCCAAACCCGAACAGTTCGCGCTGGGCCTGGCCTGGCTGCGGCAGTCGCCGGCGGCGCGCTGGTTGCTGGTGCAGGAGGCGGCGCTGCCCGACTGCGTGGACCGCGGCCTGGCGCGCGACATGGGCAACGCCAACCGTCGCACCTGGTGGCTGCTGCAGGCGCCGGCCGCCGCGCGCTGCGATGGGCGTGCCGCGACCGCCACCCCGGCCACGACGCCCGCGGACGACGATGCCGATGAATGAGGCGGTGGACGCCGTCGTCACCTGGGTCGATGGGGCCGATCCCGCGCATCGGCGCAAGCTCGACGACTACCTCGCCAGCCTCGGCCGGCCGCGCCCGGCGACCGCCGACCCGACGCGCTTCAACGACGACGGCGAGCTCGGCTGGTGCCTCGCCTCGATCCTGCGCTTCGCGCCATGGTTCCGCACGGTCTGGATCGTCAGCGACGGCCAGCGCCCGTCGCAACTGGACGCACTGCGCGGCACGCCCTGGGAAGCGCGCGTCCGCCTGGTCGACCACGCCACCCTGTTCGCCGGCTTCGAGCGGCACCTGCCCACCTTCAACAGCCGCAGCATCATCAGCCTGCTGTGGCGCATCCCGGGCCTGGCCGAGCGCTTCGTCTACTTCAACGACGACTTCTTCCTGCTTCAGCCGCTGGCCGCGAGCGACTTCTTCCGCGGCGAGGCGATCGTGCAGCGCGGCGGCTGGCGGCCGCAGGCGCGCTTCCGCTGGGACAAGCGACTGGCGCGCCTGCTCGGGCGGCGCGCCCGCGACGACGACGACCGCGCCGGCAACCATGTCGCGCAGGAACTGAGCGCGCGCCTGGCCGGCTTCGAGGATCGCTACTTCCGCCTGTACCACAACCCGTTCCCGTTCCGGGTTTCGGCGATGGCGGCGTTCTTCGCCGCGCATCCGGACTTGCTCGAGGCGCAGGTGGCGCATCGCCTGCGTTCGGCGCGCCAGTTCAAGGGCGAGTCGCTGGCCGCGCACCTGGCCTTCGCGCAGCAGCGGGCCGTGGTCGACAACGCACGCCGCGTGGTCCAGCTGAAGCCGGACGAGCAGGCCGGCTGGCGGCTGCGCGCCAAGCTGCGCGAGGCCGACCGCGACCCGCGCGTCGCCTTCGCCTGCGTGCAAAGCCTGGAACGCGCGACGCCGGCGTTGCGCGCCGAACTCGCGGTTTGGCTGGACCGCCGCATCGGCACGCTGCGGGACGCCTCCGACGCTGCCGTATCCTGCGCGCGATGACGACTTCCCCGACCAGGGCGACCGACGCCCTGCGCGACCTGCGCGCGCCGTTGCTGGCCTGGGCCGCGATCGCGCTGGCCTCGATCTTCCTGCACGGCCCGGTGCCGCTGTATTCCACCCGCAGCCTCGCGGTGGCATGGGAGATGTGGGATCGCGGCAGCTGGCTGGTGCCGCTGTTCAACGGCGCGCCGTATTCGCACAAGACGCCGCTGCTGCCGTGGCTGATCCATGCGGGCTGGG
>JAFLEC010000285.1 GCA_017302095.1 Lysobacterales bacterium
CGGGCCGATGCAGCGCCGCCGGTCACGCGGTGGCCGCGCCCCTGGGGCCGCCGCCGAGCAAGCGCGCCGGCAGCATCAGCAGCGCGTGCAGGAACGCGAACAGGGCGCCGAAGGTGATGCCGACGAGGCGGAAAGGCAGCGACAGCAGCCAGGCGAGCGGCCACAGCACCAGCGCGAGCAATGCCAGCGGCCAGCACACGACCAGCAACAGGCACCACAGGAGGACGGCGGCGAAGGTGGACATCGAATCCTTGGGGAGGCATGCCGGCGGCGTGCACAGTGGACATACGCTGCGACAGCAGAACCGCGGGCGCAAGCTCGATGCGACGAACGCCGGGAGGGCGCGATGAACGCTAGCCGCCAGTCGCCAACGCGCGCTTGGCGAGCTGGCGCATCCGCGACTGCACCGTCGCCGGTCCGAGCACCCGGATTTCGTCGCAACGCCCGAGCAACTGTCGTGCGGCGTGCTCCGCCGATTCCATCCACAGCACCGCATCGGTCCAACCGTTGCGCCGGACCGGCCGGTCGGCGGGAACCCAACGAATGCGCTCGTTGCGCAGCCACGCCATCGCACGCGGGGAGAGCCGCACGTCCACCCGCAGTTGCGCCAGACCGGCTTCGAAGCGCGTGGTCGACGCCGCCCAGAAGACCGCCAGGTCGAAGCCGCGTGGCCGTCGAAAGCCTCGGGAGGCGACGTGGAGCGTGCGGATGCTGGCAAGCCGGTAGGTGCCGATGCGCGCCTCCCCGACCTCGCCTGCTGCACGCGCCACCAGGTACCAAGCACCAGCCTTCAGCACCAAGCCCAGCGGTTCGAGGTGGCGCTCGCCGACCCCGCGCCAGCTCTCGTAGCGCAGGTGCAGCGCCCGGCCATTCCAGACCGCCGCGGCCACCTCGCGCAGGAAGTGCGGCGTATCCGCAGCGCGATACCAATCATGGGGGTCGACATGCAGGCGCGCGCGGACGCGTTCGGCCTGCTCCCGCCACTCGGGCGGCAACCCCGCGATCAGCTTCGCTTGCGCCGATGCAGCCGCCGCGCCCAGCCCGAGCTCGGTGGCGGGCCCCGGCAGTCCGGCGAGGAACAGCGCATCCACCTCCTCCGCGGTCAAGCCGGTCAGGCGCGTGCTCCAGCCCTCGCGCAGCCGGAACCCGCCGTAGCGCCCGCGCTCCGCCCACACCGGCACGCCAGCGGCCGATAACTGGTCGATGTCGCGCAGGATGGTGCGTTCCGACACTTCGAGTGCCAGCGCCAGTTCGCGGGCGCTGGCACGGCCGCGCGCCTGCAACTGCATCAGGATCGACAACAGGCGACTGGCTTGCATCGGCTCCCATCCAATCACGACACCCGCTGTCATCTTATCCGCGGGATGCTGCCGGCCGGACTTCGCCGAAACCCGCATGGACACCTCGACATTGACCGTTCTCGAACTGCGCCGGTACCGGATGCGCCCCGGTCTTCGCGATGCCTTCCTCGATCTCTTCGAGCAGGTCCTCCTCGAACCTCTGGAGGACGCGGGGATGCAGGTGCTGGGCCAATTCCGGGATGCGGACGACCCGGATCTCTGCGTCTGGATGCGCGGGTTCGCCGACATGGCGCAACGCAGGCGCGGCCTGGAGGCGTTCTACGGCAGCGACTTCTGGTGGGCGCACCGCGATGCGGTCAACGCGACCCTGGTCGATTCCGACGACGTCTTCCTGTTGCGTCCCGCCTGGCCCGGCGGCGGCCTGGTCCGATCCAGCCGCGCACCAGCCAACGTCCACCGCGCACCGCCGGGCTGCCTGCTCGCGACCGCGTGGTGCCGAATCGACCCCGCCATCGCGACCCGGCTCGCCGATGGCCGGGATGCCGTGCGGGCATCCCTGCAGGCCGCGGGCGCGCTGGCTGCGGGCTGGTACGTGCAGGAAACCACGCCCAACGACTTTCCCCGCCTGCCGGTGCGCACCGGCGAGCACGCCCTGGCGTGCTTCGCCATCTTCCCGGACCTCGCGAGCGCCCGGATCCACGCCGATGCCGCTTCCGCGGCGTTGCAGGCCGGCGGGATCGACGCGCCAGCCGCGCCGATCCGCCACCTCCTGCTGCCGAGCGCGCGCTCCGCCGTGCACGCATGACCGCGGCAACCGTACGCCCGGACGTGCGGATTGCCTGGATCGGCCACCGTCGCCTCAGGCCCGCGTCCAGTCCATGAACCAGGTGTAGTCCCAAGTCCTGCCGTCGTCGCGCGAAGCCGCCTGGTACCACCGATGCGACTTGCCGCGCACGATCCGGTCCCACACGCCGCGGTAGATCACCGCCTTGCCGTCTTCGCTGTCGCGGGCCTCGAAGACGCCCTCGCCGTCCTCGAAGCTGCCGGTCAGGCCTGCCGCTCCGAGCACCCCGCTCTTGGCGTTGACCCAGTGGTCGCTCCACAACCGCTTGTCCAGGTCCAGCAGGCGCAGGCCCATCCCGGCGAAATCACGCGCCGGGATGCGCAACTCCTCGACATGCGCGATCCCGCCCAGGATGCCCCAACAGGTCGCCTCGCCCTCGAACTCATCCCAGTCATCGCTGCCGGGGGTCTTCAACCTGCGATGGCGGATCCTCCACTCGCCACTCAACCAGTCGAAGTCGCCCGGCTTGCCCGGCGCGCGCGCGCGTCCAGCCGACGGC
>JAFLEC010000286.1 GCA_017302095.1 Lysobacterales bacterium
GCGCAGCGCGCCGGCGGACAGCACCTGGATGCCATCGGGGAACTGGAACAGCGCCGCATACAGCAGCAGGGTGGCGGCGAGCGCGGCGACCGCCGCATCCGCGGTGTACAGGGCGGCGATCGCATCGTGGCCGGCAAGCAGGACCAGCGCGGACAGCGCCTGCGTGCCCAGCACCAGGGCGATGCCGGCGCCGTAGGCGCGGCGGATGCCGCCGCGATCGCCGCGGCCCAGCGCATGCCCGACGCGCACGGTGGTGGCCTCGGCGACGCCGAACGGGATCATGAAGCACAGCGAGGCGACGTTGATCGCGATCTGGTGCGCGGCCACCGGCAACTCGCCCAACCGCCCGATCAGCAGCGCGGTGACGATGAACAGGCTGCCTTCCATCGCCACCGTGACCCCGATCGGCAGTCCCGTGCCGAGCAGCCCGCGCTGTACCGGCCAGCGCGGCGCCTCCAGGTGCGCGAACAGCCGCAGGTCGGCGAAGCGCGCGGACCGCGCGAGGTACGCGGCGAAGGCCAGCGCCTGCGCCCAGAACATCGCCGCGGACGCCCAACCGAGGCCGGCCGCCCCCAGCGCCGGCAGGCCGCCGACGCCATTGGTCAGCGCATAGCCCAGCGGGGCGAGCAGCAGCAGGCCGCCGAAGCCCAGCACCATCGTCGGCATCGACCAGTGCAGGCCGTCGCTGAGGTAGCGCATCGCCAGGTACAGGGTGAACGCCGGGATGCCCCAACGGATCGCGTGCAGGAAATCGGTGGCGCCGGGCACGATGTCGGCGGCGATCCCCATCGGCGCCAGCGCCAGCGGCAACACGCTGAGCAGCGCGAACAGCAGCAGCCCCAGCCCGGCGGCCAGCCACAGCGACTGCCGGAACAGCGGCCCGATCTCGGCGCGGCGGCCGGCGCCATCGAGTTGCGACACCGACGGCGGCAAGGCCATCAGGGTGCCCATCGGCACCATCATCGGCAACCAGAACAACGCCGTGCCCACCGCCACCGCGGCCAGCGTGGTGGTGCCGTGGTGGCCGGCGATCACGGTGTCGACGAAGCCGACCAACCCGTGCGACAGGTGCCCGGCCGCCAACGGCGCGGCCAGGCGCGCACTGGCGCGCACTTCGTCGCGGAAGCGGGGCGGGCTGGAGGCCATGGGATCCGATGGGGAGGCGGTACGGCTGGCATCGCCGCGCGCGGGCTGCCATCTTACCCGCTTGCCCTGCCCAGCCCGGTCGGACTACCGATGACCACGCCGAACGCCGACTTGCCCGCCGCCGCGGGCGCGGAGACCCCGCAACCGCCCTGCCGCAACTGCGGCACGCCGCTGCTCGGCCCGCACTGCTATGCCTGCGGGCAGCCGGTGAAGGGCCTGGTGCGGCCGCTCGGCAACCTGTTCGGCGACCTGATGGACAGCGTGTTCAACATCGACACGCGGATCGTGCGCACGCTGGGCCCGTTGTTCGCCAAACCGGGGAAGCTCACCACCGAATACTTCGCCGGCCGCCAGGTGCGCTACGTCACCCCGGTGCGGCTGTTCTTCTTCCTGTGCATCCTCGCGTTCTTCGTCGGCCGCTTCGCGATCGACGGCGACTCCGGCGTCAACGTCAACCTGACCAACGACGAGGGGATCGGCGCGGCCACCACCGAGGCGCAGGTCGTCGCGCGCCGCGACGAGGCCCTCGCGCGGCTCGCGGCGCAATACGCGAAGGTGCCCGACGGTCCCGGCAAGGCAGGCGCCGAAGCCGGGTTCAAGGCGGGCGAGACCGCCATCCGCGCGGAAGCCGAGCGCCGCCTGGCGGCCCTGCGCGAAGCCGGCAAGGCGGGCAAGCCGGTACCGGCGCCGGAAGAGGAGTCGATGAACTTCAACGGCAAGCCCTGGGACGCCAAGACCAATCCGCTGCACCTCCCGGGCGCACCGGGCTTCGTGGACGGCTGGTTCAACGACAAGGTGGGACGCGCCAAGCACAACATCGCGCGGATCAAGGCGGATCCGTCGCAGTACACGCAGGCCTTCATCGGCGCGATCCCGACCGCGCTGTTCGTGCTGGTCCCGCTGTTCGCGCTGATGC
Source organism: Lysobacterales bacterium (assembly GCA_017302095.1). Classification (GTDB taxonomy): domain Bacteria; phylum Pseudomonadota; class Gammaproteobacteria; order Xanthomonadales; family Xanthomonadaceae; genus Thermomonas. Next base: position 2,063 of record JAFLEC010000286.1, read on the forward strand.
TGAAGCTGTCCTACGTGTTCAAGCGCCGGCTGTACATGGAGCACGTGGTGGTCGCGCTGCACAGCCACGCCTTCCTCAGCCTCGACCTGCTGCTGGTGTTCGGCTGCATGCTGCTGCAGCGGCTGGTCCCGGACGATGGCCTGCTCGATAGCCTGCTGGGCTGGTGCATCGGCCTGCTGGTGGCGTGGGCGCCGGCCTACCTGCTGCTGATGCAGAAGCGGGTGTATGCGCAGGGCTGGCCGATGACCCTGCTGAAGTACTGGGTGCTGGGCACGGTGTACATGGTGCTGCTGAGCCTGGCGATCGTCGCCGCTGCCGCCGCCAGCCTGGTCTGGATGTAGACGCCCGCGACGCTCAGCGCTGCACGCGGTCCTGCAGCCACGCCACGCGCATCGACGCCGGCTGGGCCAGCAGCTCGCGGCGCAGGCTGGCACGCGCTTCCGGCGGCGTGATCTGCGCCAGCCGCGCCAACGCTTCCAACTCGTCGGCGCTGGCGGTGCGCAGCAGGCGCAGAGATCT
>JAFLEC010000287.1 GCA_017302095.1 Lysobacterales bacterium
ACGTGCCCGGGCGCGACGTGGAGCGGTTCCGGCGCTGGGGCTTCGCGCCGTCGCTGGCGATCGGCCTGGGGTCGGACACGCGCCTGACCGTGAACTACCTGCACCAGTCGGACGACAACCTGCCGCAGTACGGCGTGCCGTTCGCGCTGAACGGCTACCACGACGGGCCGCTGCCCGGCATCGATCCCGAGACCTACTTCGGCTACCGCAACGTGTCGAAGCAGGAGATCGACGTCGACATGCTGACCGCGGTGTTCGAGCACGACTTCGGCGACGCCGTCACGCTGCGCAGCCTGGCGCGCCTGCAGCGCGTCGACCAGGTGTCGAACGTGACCGCGCTGCAGGGCAGCTGGTGCCTCCAGGACGGGACCAATCCCTACACCGGGCAGGCCTGCGCGGGTGGCCAGCCGGCCGGCACGTGGTCGCCGGTGGGCGGCCCGCGCGGCTACGTGCGCGACACCCGCAACACCCTCGCGATCAGCCAGACCGACGTGACCGCCCGCTTCTCGACCGGCGCCGTCGAACATGCGCTGGTCGGCGGCCTGTCCTTCAGCACCGAATCCTTCGCCCTGGAAACCGGCGGCGTGTTCTTCAACGCCGACGGCAGCGCCCTCCCCAACACCAGTGCCGGCTATCCCTACCAGACCTTCCGCGATCCGGACCACGTCTGGGCCGGGCCGCTGAACTACTTCCGCAGCGGCAAGACCGAAGGCGATCTCGACAGCGCATCGGTCTACCTGTTCGACACGCTGAAGTTCGGCGAGCGCTGGATGCTGAACCTCGGCGCCCGCTACGATCGCAACGAAGGGGCGACGAAGACGTGGGTCGTGTCCACCGCGGACGCGACGCGCGGCCAGCTGCTCGGCGTCAACCCGGTCGCCCGCAACGACGAGCACCTGCTGTCGTATCGCGCCGGCCTGGTGTTCAAGCCGACCGAGCACGGCACGCTGTACCTGGCGTGGTCCGACAGCAAGACGCCGTCCAAGGCCTCGGTCAACGGCAGCTGCACCCTGACCAGCACCACCGGCACCGCGAATTGCGATGTCGACCCCGAATCCGCGGTCAACTTCGAACTGGGCACGAAGTGGGAACTGCCGGAGCGCGGTCTCGCGCTGACCGCGGCGGTGTTCCGCAACGAGCGCCGCAACTACCGCGTCGCCGATCCGGGCAACCCCGACAATCCGTCCGGCGAGCAGCAGCTCGATGGTCGCGCGCGCGTCGACGGCGCGGTGCTGGGCATCGCCGGCACGCTGCTGCCCGGCTGGCAGGTGTTCGCGAACTACACTTACCTCGACAGCGAAGTGGTGCGCGGCGTCTCCGCCTTCTGTCTCGCGAACCCGAGCGCAGCCTGCGGCAACAGCGCGACCGATCGCGATCCGTTCGCGGGCAATCCGCTGACCAACACGCCGAAGCATTCCGGGAGCCTCTGGACCACCTACACGACCGGCGACTGGACCTTCGGCTACGGCGCGACCTACCAGGGCCGCTTCGTGGTGCAGAACAACACGCTGGACGGCCGCCCGCTGTTCCCGACCGACGCCTACTGGGTGCATCGGGCGATGGTGAACTACGCCGTCAACGACCGGCTCGACCTCCAGCTCAACCTCAACAACCTGCTGGACACCGAGTACTACACCCGCATCCGCAACAACATCGCGTTCACCGGCACGACCGTGACCGGTGGCAACGGCTGGGCGACGCCGGGCGAGGGCCGTTCGGCCGTCCTCACCGCCACCTGGCGCTTTTGAGCCCGGCCGGAGACACCGCATGCTGCTCGCCATTCCCGACGTGCTCGATGCGACGCAGGTCGCCGAGTTCCGCGCGGCGCTCGACGGTGCCGACTGGGCCGACGGCCGGATCACCGCCGGCCACCAGTCGGCGCAGGCCAAGGACAATGCGCAATTGCCGGAAGGATCGCCGGTGGCGCGCGCGCTGGGCGAACAGCTGCTCGCCGCGCTCGCACGCAACAGCACCTTCTTCGCCGCAGCGCTGCCGAAGCGGATCTATCCGCCGCTGTTCAATCGCTACGCCGGCGGGCAGTCGTTCGACTGGCACGTCGACAACGCGGTGCGCTACGACCGCAGCCGCGGCAGCGTCGACCCGGTCCGCACCGATCTCTCGGCGACGCTGTTCCTCGCCGATCCCGACGACTACGACGGCGGCGACCTGGAGATCGAGGACACCTACGGCACGCAGCGCATCAAGCTGCCGGCCGGGCACATGGTGCTCTACCCGGGCACCAGCCTGCATCGCGTGCTGCCGGTGACCAGCGGCGCTCGGGTGGCCTCGTTCTTCTGGATGCAGAGCATGGTCCGCGACGATGCGCGGCGACGCATGCTGTTCGAACTGGACGTGTCGATCCGCCAGCTCACCGCCGAACTGCGCGACCACGACGCGCTGGTGCGCCTCACCGGCGTCTATCACAATCTCCTGCGGCAATGGGCCGAGACCTGAGCGTCAACCGCCCCGCCCCACGCACGTTCACTTCTTCTTGACCTCCCACGACCCGACTTCCATGTCCGCCACGACCGTTCCGCTCGCCTCGCCGCGCCGCAAGGGCGCCCTGCATCGCTGGATCCGCCGCATCCACCTGTGGATCGGCGCCTGGGGCGCCCTCGCCGCCGT
>JAFLEC010000288.1 GCA_017302095.1 Lysobacterales bacterium
GCTCCAGCCGTCGCGCAGGAACAGGAAGATGATCAGGATCGACAGCAGGCCGCCGATCACCGCATCCATCTTCACGTCGTGGATGGCGTTGCGGATGAAGACCGACTGGTCCTCGATCGTGGTCAGCTCGATGTCCTTGGGCAGCTGCTCGCGGATCGCCTTGAGCTTGGCCTCCAGCGCGTCCGCGGTGGACACGGTGTTGGCGTCGCCTTCCTTGTAGATCGCCAGCTCGACCGCCTCGCGACCGTTGAGGCGGATGATCGCCTCGCGTTCCTTGTAGCCCTGGCGCACGTCGGCGACGTCCTTCAGGCGCAGCGCCATGCCGCCGGCGGTCGCGCCGCCGCCGCTGCCCTGTTGCGACAGCGCCGCCATCACCCGTGCGTCGCCGCTCGCCGCGGCCAGGCGCATCGCCTGGTCGGTCGCGCTGTTCGACGAAGACGACGCCGCGCGCGTCGTCAGCAGCATGTTGCGGATCTCGTCGACGGTGGCGAACTGGTTGACCGTGCGCACGAGGTAGCGCTGCGAACCCTCCTCCAGGCGGCCGCCGGAGACATTCACGTTCTCCTGCTGCAGGCGCTGCACCACGCTGTCCAGCGACAGGCCGAACTGGGCGAGCTTGCGCTGGTCGATGTCGACCTGGATCTCGTCCTCGAGGCCGCCCCCGACCTTGACCGCGGCGACGCCGTCGACCGGCTCCAGCTTGCGCTTGAGGTCGTCGTCGGCGAACCGGCGCAGTTCCATCAACTGGCGGATCTCCTCCGCACCATTGCCGGCGGACTTCGGCGACAACGCCAGCCGCATGATCGGCTGGGTCGAGGGATTGAAGCGCAACAGCACCGGCGGCTTGGCCTCCAGCGGGAACTGCAGCGCTTCCATCTTGTCGCGCACGTCCAGGCTGGCCTGGTCCATGTCGGTGCCCCAGGCGAACTCCAGCACCACGTCGGACTGGCCGGTGCGCGAGATCGACTTCAGCTTGCGCAGGCCCTTGACCACGCCCAGCGCCTCTTCCGCCGGCTGCGAGATCAGGGTCTCGATCTCCGACGGCGCGGCACCGGTGTAGTCGGTGCGCACGGTCAGCGTCGGGTAACTGAGGTCCGGCAGCAGGTTGACCTTGAGGCTGCCCAGCGCGATCAGGCCGAACAGCACCAGGGTCAGCGTCATCATCGCGATGGTGACGCGCCGGCGGGTGGCGAATTCGACCAGGCTGAAGCCACCGGGCGCGGCCAGCGGGTCGTGTGCGTCGCCGGGGCTCATCGTGCCGCCTGCGTCGCCGCCGCGGGCTTGCTGGCGGCCGCACCGGCGCCGATCACCTGCACGGCGCTGCCCTCGCGCAACGCCGCCTTGCCGGCGACCACCACTGGGTCGCCCGCGCGGAGGCCGTCGCGCACCTCGACCCACTCGCCGTCCACGTAACCCAGCTTGAGCTCGGTGCGCACGGCCTTGCCGCCGCGCACGGTGAACACCGCCGGCGCGCTGCCGTCGTCGAGCAGCGCGTTGCGCGGGATCGCCAGCGCGTCGGCGCGCTGGTCGTAGTTGATGCGGATGCGCCCGAACATGCCCGGCTGGAGCTCGCCGCCACCGTCGAAGGCGCAGACGACGCGGAACGTGCCGCTGCCACTGTCCACCACCGGCGAGACGCGGTCGATGCGGCCCTCGAAGCTCTTGCCCGGCAACGCATCCACCGCCAACTGCACCGCCTGCCCCGCCTTCAGCACTTCGATCTCGCGCTCGGGGGCGTTGAGCGTGGCCTCCAGCCGCGAGTTGTCGACGATGGTGAAGATCGGCGTGTTGATCTGCACCAGGTTGCCCGGCTTGATGTTGCGCGCGGCCACCACGCCGGAGATCGGCGCGGTCACCGCGCCGTAGGAGAGCTCGAGCCTGGCGAGCCGGTAAGCGGCACGGGCGTTCTCGAGGTCGTAGCGCAACTGATCGACGTCGTTGGCGCTGACCATCTGCTGGCCGGCGAGCTGAGTTGCGCGGCGGTAGTTGGCTTCCAGCTTGCGGACCTGGGCCTCGCTCTGGGCGACCTGCAGGGTGGCGCGGTCGCGGTCGATGCGGACCAGCACCTGGCCCGCGCGCACCTGCTGGCCCACGTCGGCCAGGACCGCCAACGCGATGCCGGACGTCTTGGCGACGACCTGCGCCTCGCCGCGCGCCTCGAGCGGCGCTGTGCCCATGTAGCTCGCTGCGATCGAGCGGCGCTCCGCCTTGGCGACCTCGACCGGCACGGCCTCCGGCGCCTTGTCGGCCTGTTCCTTTCCGTCCTTGCCGCCCTCGTCCTTGCCGTCGCCGGTCTTCACCTTGCAGGCGGTCACGCCCAAGGCAAGGGCGACGGCCAGCAGGGCCAGGGGCAGGATGCGGCCGGGACGGGAGGTGGCGGCCTGCGAAACGTCGTGCATGGGGAGGAGCCCGTTTGGTGTTGTAGTCAAGTATGTCACCTCGGCAATTCCTGAATCCATGCGCCGAAGGTCATGGGTCGCCGGTCATGCTTCGCAATACGGGCGACGATCGGATGCAGCAAGGTGCGGCTCGCATCGCATCGGCCTCGGTCTATATACTTGTCGACTTGCGTGTCGCCCCCGTGCGCCGCATGCCATTGGACACCAGACTCCGGACA
>JAFLEC010000289.1 GCA_017302095.1 Lysobacterales bacterium
ACCACGCGCGGATCGCGCGGCTGGCCGATGCGCGCGAGCCGGCACGGACGCCGCCCGGCGACCTGTTCTGAGCGGGCAGCGGTGACGCCGTGAACAGCTTCGGCCATCTGCTGCGCGTCACCACCTTCGGCGAGTCGCACGGGCCGGCGATCGGCTGCGTGGTCGACGGCTGTCCCCCCGGCATCGCGATCGCGCCCGCGGATTTCGCCGCCGACCTCAAGCGCCGCGCCACCGGCAATTCGCGCCACGTCTCGCAACGCCACGAGGCCGACGAGGTCGAGATCCTCAGCGGCGTTTACGAGGGCGTGACGACCGGTGCGCCCGTCGCGCTGCTCATCCGCAACACCGACCAGCGCAGCAAGGATTACGACGCCATCGCCCGCCAGTTCCGGCCGGGCCATGCGGACTACACCTACTGGCAGAAGTACGGCACCCGCGATCCCCGCGGCGGCGGCCGCAGCAGCGCGCGCGAGACCACGATGCGGGTCGCGGCGGGGGTGATCGCCAAGAAGTGGCTGGCGGATCGCTTCGGGGTGCGCGTGCAGGGCTGGCTGTCGCAGCTCGGCAATATCGTGCCGGCCGGGTTCGATGCCGGCGTCATCGACACCAACCCGTTCTTCTGGCCGCACGCCGCGCAGGTCGATGCGCTGGAAACCGCCATGGATGCGCTGCGCAAGTCCGGCGATTCGGTCGGCGCGCGGGTGACCGTGGTCGCCGACGGGGTACCGCCTGGCTGGGGCGAGCCGATCTACGGCAAGCTCGACGGCGAACTGGCCGCGGCGATGATGTCGATCAACGCGGTCAAGGGCGTCGAGATCGGCGACGGCTTCGCGTCGGTCGCGCAGCGCGGCAGCGAGCACCGCGACGTGATGACGCCGGCCGGCTTCCGGTCCAACCACGCGGGCGGCATCCTCGGCGGCATCTCCACCGGGCAGCAGGTGGTGGTCTCGGTGGCGTTCAAGCCGACCTCCAGCCTGCGCCTGCCGGTGACCGGCGTGGACGTCGATGGCGCAGTGGTCGACATCGTCACCACCGGCCGCCACGACCCCTGCGTCGGCATCCGCGCGACCCCGATCTGCGAGGCGATGCTGGCGCTGGTGCTGATGGACCAGGCGCTGCGGCATCGCGCGCAATGCGGCGACGTCGGCGAGGTCTCGCCGCGGGTGCCGGCGGGCATCGCCGGCTTCGACCTTAAACGCTAGCGGCGTGCCGACCGCCGGGCCCACGCAGGCATCGGCGCGCCGCATCCAAGACCCGTTCCTCCCCCAATCCCACGCGGCATCCAGGCGCCGCGCCCCGACGAGAGACGATCCGATGGCAGACGCAACGGCAGGCAGGCGGTACACGGTGGCAGTGGTCGGCGCGACGGGCGCCGTCGGCGAGGCGATGCTGTCGATCCTGGCCGAGCGCCGGTTCCCGGTCGGCGAGCTGGTGGCGCTGGCGAGCGAGCGCTCCGCCGGCGGCTACGTCGATTTCATGGATGACGAAGTGCTGGTGCGCGACCTCGCGACCTTCGACCCGTCCGGCGTCGACATCGCCCTGTTCTCCGCGGGCGGCGCGGTGAGCAAGGAATACGCGCCGAAGTTCGCCGCCGCTGGCGCGGTGGTCATCGACAACTCCTCGACCTTCCGCTACGACGACGACGTGCCGCTGGTGGTCAGCGAGGTGAACCCGGAGGCGACCCGCGAGCGGCCGCGCGGGATCATCGCCAACCCCAATTGCTCGACCATGCAGTTGATGGTGGCCTTGGCGCCGATCCACCGCGAATACGGTGTCGAGCGGATCAACGTGGCCACTTACCAGTCGGCATCCGGCGCGGGACGTTCCGGCCTGGAGGAACTCGGCAAGCAGGCTGCTGCACTGCTGAGCTTCCAGGACGTCGAGCCGAAGAGGTTCCAAGTGCAGCTCGCGTTCAACCTGATCCCGCAGATCGATGATTTCCAGGACAACGGCTTCACCAAGGAAGAGATGAAGCTGGTCTGGGAGACCCGCAAGATCCTCGGTGACGACCGAATCGGTGTGAATCCCACCGTGGTGCGCGTCCCGGTCTTCTACGGCCACTCCGAGGCAGTGCACATCGAGACCCGGCGCAAGGTCACGGCGGACGAGGCACGCGAGTTGCTGGAGCGTGCGCCGGGCGTCGAGGTGGTGGACGAGCGCAAGCCGGGCGGCTATCCGACCCCGGTGACCCATGCCTCGGGCAAGGACCCGGTGTTCGTCGGCCGCATCCGCGAGGACCTGTCGCATCCGCGCGGCCTCAACCTGTGGGTGGTCGCCGACAACATCCGCAAGGGCGCGGCGCTGAACGCGGTGCAGATCGCGGAAGTGCTGGTGGCAGACGGCTTGCCGGCGAAGGCCGCGCGCGGCTAGAGTCGGCGCGGGTTGCCGGGGGAGTGCGCGTGCTCAAGACTTTGCGAATCGCGGTGGCGTCGGCGTTGTTGCTGGCGGCCGGCAACGTGGCGGCGCTCGGCCTGGGCCAGATCCAGGTCAAGTCGCAGCGCAACCAGCCGCTGCTCGCGGAGATCCCGATCATCTCGACCACGCCCGGCGAGCTGGAGGCGCTGCAGGCGCGGCTGGCCTCGCCGGAGACGTTCCGCCGGGTCGGGCTGGC
>JAFLEC010000029.1 GCA_017302095.1 Lysobacterales bacterium
CCCGGCGTCGCCGGCAGCAGGGAGCAGACCGTCGCCGTCGTCGCGCCCGCGACGATCTGGCCGGACAGGGTGGTCAGCACCACCCCGTGGGTCGTGCCGTCATAACTGGCGCAGACCTGGCCGCCATCGACCACGGCGCCGCTCACGGTCACGACGAACGGGAAACCGCCCACCGGGGCCGGGCCGTTGAGGTAGACCGTCCAGCACACCGTATCGCCCGGCGAGACGCTGCCGGGGTGATCGCTGGTGATGTCGATCAACTGCGGCAAGGGCGGCGCGTCGTCGTTGTCGAGGATCGCGATGCAGGCACTGCCGCCCTGCGACAACCGCGGCGCCTCCACCTGCAGGCACAGTTCGCGCGCGCCCAGGATCGTGTTGTCGTCGAGGGTCGTCACGCACACTTCCACCGCCGCCTGCCCGACCGGGACGACGACGCCGGTCGGCGCGGGGTAGCCTTGCAGCACCTGCTCGGAGCCGAACAGGCTCAACGTCAGCGGCAGATCGTGGCCGGCGACGACCGGCGTCACCTCGATCCGCCAGCACGCGGCCTGGCCTTCGACGATGGGCGTCGCCAGCGGCACGATGCCGACCAGCGTGTGCTGCGAGTCGCAGCAGGTGTTGGCGATGATGCGCGTACCGCCCGGCCCGACCGTGATCGCGATCCCGGGACCGGCGACGATGCGATTGAGGAAGATCTGCTGTGCGAGTTCGATGGCAGCGGCCAGTTCCGCGCACGTCGGGATCGCATTGCCCGGCGCGTGATCGGCGCCGGCACAGGTCTTGAACACGCGCGCGAAGGACTCGGCGGGGATCGTGTCCGGCGGCAGGGTGTCGCCGGGCGCGAACGGCAGGTGCTGTCCGCGTTCGTACTTCAGGGGGCGATGTTCGGGCATGGGAACTCCGTCAGGTGTCGACGTGGGACTGCTCGCAACAGGTGTTGGTCAGCAGGTAAGTGCCATCCGGCCGCAGCGTGATCGCGATGCCGGTGCCCGCGACCAGCCGAGCCAGCGCCAGCACGAACCCCTGCTCGATCGCGGCCAGCATCTCCGCGCACAGCGGGATCGCCGCACCCGGCACGTGCGCCGTGCCGGCGCAGGTGGCGAACGCGGCGGCGAAGCCGCCACCGGGCACCGTGTCCGCCGGCACCGTGTCGCCGGGCGCGAACGGGCGGTGGCCGCCCGCGTCGTATTGGAGGGGGCGGTGTTCGGCCATGGGTCGTTCCGTCCGTGCGGCGGTCAGGGGGTCTCGACCGCGGCGGCGCCGCAATCGACGAAGGCGTAGTACGGCAGCACGTAGCCGCCGATGTTCACCCAGCCGATGGGACGACCCAGCAGGCCATCGCGTCCGCCGTAAATCGTCGTCGGCAAGGTGTCGTTCTCGGTGGTCGCGGGCGGATTGGCGCCCGTGATGCCGATGCGCGCACCGCTCGTCGCGGTGTCGATCGCGTCCTGCATCTCCGTACAGGTCGGGATGCGGTCGCCGGGCATGTGGGGTTGCCCCGCGCACGTCCGGAACACCGCCGCCACCTGGTCGGTGGTCAGCGCCGCCGGCGTCGGCGTCTCGACCGTGCTGCCATCCGACATGGCGATGACCAGCCGGCCATCGGCGGTGAAGGTCACGGCGGTCACGCGCACGCTGGCGCCGGGGGTCGGCAGGCCGTCGATCGCGGCGGCGAGATCCGCGCACGTCGCCAACGGGGTCTGTCCCGCCAGCACGTCGGCACCCTCGCAGTCCTTGCCGATGACGGTGCCCAGCAGGCTGCCGCCGATGATCCGCGCGTTGATGAGCGTGATGTTCTGGACGGTGGTGCCGTCGATGTTGGTCTCGTCGCAACAGGCCATGCCGGTTCCTCAGTCAGTGGGACGTGGGCACGGGCAGCAGCGCCCGGTTCGCCAGCGCCTCGGATTCTTCCCAGTAGACGACCGTGTCCAGGTCGCCCCGGCACACGCGCACGCGGTAGGTGCCCGGGATCGCCAGCACCACCTGGTTGTGGCGCTCGCACAGCACCGTCTTGCAGCCGTCGATGCGGTAGGTCGCCCACAGCTCCGGCGCGCTCGGCGGCGCGCAGCAGGCGTCCGCCTGGTCCTTGATCCGCGGGTGGATCAGCAGTTCGACTTCGGCGCAGCCGTGGCCGGCGAAGCGCAGGATCACCGGCGCGAACGTCACCTCCACGTTCGGCGCCTCGTCCGCCAGCGTCGGCAGCGCGCCGTAGTACAGGAAACCCTCACGCGCCATGGCCGGGCTCCTGCGGAGGTTCGTGCGCGATCACTTCCACGAGCGGATCGCGCTCGATCGTGCGCCACAGCGCCCGCACCATCCGCAGCAGCAGTTGCCACTTCGCGGAGGACTTGGCGGGGACGAAGACCACGGGGTCCTGCCAGTACAGCGTCCTGCGCTGCGCGCGGTCGCTGACGCCGTCCGGTCGGTAGCCGGCGCTGCGATTGCCGAAGCGCACGAAGAACGCCTGCGCGTGCGCGTCGATGCGGTGGACGAAACCGGGGCCGTAGACGATGTCGAACACGACATCGCCCGGCAGGAGGTCTTCACCGTCGAGTTTCATGTTGGGCTCTTGTCGGGATCAGGGGGGTGGATCAGCGGGATCGGATCGGTCGCATCACAGGGCATCGCCGCGGAGCGCGTCGACGACGCTGCCCTGGCGGCCGTCCAGCGCCGGCATGGCCGTCGCGGGCGCACTCATGGGCATCGGTCGGGCGCCGACGGCACCCTGCCCGACTTCGCCTTCCGGCGTCGGCATGCCCGGCGTGTTCATCGGCAGCGCCTTGCCGAAGATCAGGTCCGGGTTGAAGCCTTGCAGACCCACCCAGTCGCGCAGCAGGTTCACGATGCCTTCGCGCGGCAGCAGGCCACCCTGCGCGAACGGCGTGATCGCCTGCAGCGTCTCCACGGTGCGCGCCTGGCGCATCTCGCGGGCCATGATCCCCTTCGCGCCGCGGGCGACGACGGTCGCGTCGGCCTTCAGGCTCGCGTCGGGGTTGAGCAGCATGTTCAGCAGGTAGTACGCGCGGATCGTCGGCTCGATCAGCTGCTTGTCGAGGTTGCCGATGGCCTGCTTGATGCCGCGCAGCGCGCTGTTGTAGAGCAGGCTCAGGCCGCCCATCGTCGCCGCGGCGCCGGTCGCCGGCGCCGTGCCGCCGTAGGCGTAGGCCGGCACGCCGCTGACCTCGTCGGCGAGCCGCCAGTAGGCTTGCAGCACCGCGTTCAACTCGGCCGCGACCGAGGGAATCTTCTCCATGTTGATCGCGCGCCCCTTGCCGGCACCCTGCGTGTAGAACACGCGGTACGGCCTGACGAGGTTCGGCGTGTCCTCGCTCTCGTCGAGCAGGTCGAGGTTGATCTCGGCGATGGGGCCGGAGGCGTAGGCCATGTTCTGCACCAGCCGGCGCGCAGCCGAGTTCACTTGCCGCTGCACGTCGCGCAGGATCTGCCCGAGGCCTTCGCCCCAGAAGCTGCCCGGCAGGCGGGAGAACGACGCCACCTGGTACGGCCGCTGTCCGGTCGGGATCGGGTTGAGCAGCGAGCGCAGCACCAGGTCGCCGAGCAACCAGACGTTCGCCTCGTAGTAGGCGTCCGGGTCGATCGTGCGCTCACCGAAGACGGCGCTGGGGAGCAGCCCTTCGAGCTGGCACCACTCCAGCAGCACCGCGCCCGGCACGCGCCCCCAGAAGTCCACCACGTCATACGTCCCGTCGTGGCCCGTGGACGAGGTACCCGAGGCGCCCCATGCGCCCGTGGTCGCCAGACCTTCCAACTGCGCGCGTTCGTTCGCCACCGGATCGCCGCAGGTGTAGCCGCCCGGGTGCAGGGTCAACGCCGTGCGGATCGCCCGCTCGGAGTAGTTCGGCAGGCCGATGCAGTCCGACAACGCCTTGCCAGTCATCGGCATGCGCTCGCACAGGTAGCTGCCGTCCTGTGGGTGGGTCGCGTCCGGCGCCGGGTACAGGTCGAAGGGCGAGACCCGCTCGACCCGGACCTTCGTGCGCGCGACGATCCGCAACCGCTCGCCATCCCACTGCGGCGCCTGCACGCGGCGCACGATCGGCGCCTTCAGCACGGCCGCAGGGAACACGGTCAGGTCCTCGATCGCCGCGTCGAACGCCTCGCGCCAGCCGCCCTCCTCCAGCTGGTCGGCGATGTGCTTCTCCATCCGCGCACAGGCCTCGCGCGCCGTGTCCAGCACGATGTCGGCGGCCACGTCTTCGAGTTGCTTGATCCGCGCCTGCACCTGATACGGCGCGAGGGACTGGAGTTCGACGCCGCTGCGCTGCAACTCCACCAGGAAGGCCTGCCGTGCGGCGAGCTTGCCGGCGTCGGACAGTTCCGGGATCGGGGTCGGCTCCACCGTCCACGGTTTGTCCTCGGCGTTGGCGAGGGTGTCCCGTATCCACGCCTGCGCGGCGCGCATCTTCATGCTCGCCAGCGGCATGTAGACGTCGATACCGTCCAGCGCACGTGCCAGTTCCGGGTCGTACTCGTTGTGGCGCATGCGCAGGCAGCGCATCATCGTCTCGTGAACGCTGGCGCCGTTGCGCCACACGACCGCTTCCTTGTGGCGCTTCGCCCGCGTAAAGGCCTCGCGCACGAACGCGCCCAGCCGCGAGCGCAGGCCCACCGACTGTTCGACCTGATAGCCATGCGCAGCCTGCTCCCGCCGCAGCAGGAGGTCGCTGGCGGCGTTGGCGGGGTCTGCGAAGATCACGGTGGAAGATCACCAGGCAAAGTTCGAGTCCGAAGGGGCGGCGCGGCGGACGCTGCCGGTCCCCTTCGGGAACACGGCGCCGATGTCGTAGATACGCGCCATGCTGTCGAGCATGTCGTCGTGGACGCCGGCCGGGAACGTCAGGTATTCCTCGTTGATGAACCGGTCGACCACGTCCACCGGCGTGCCATCGTTCAACGCCTTCGGCAGCGCCCGCGGCAGCCACCAGCGGCCGTTCTCGAAATCCGGCTCCAGGCGCTTGATCCGCGCCTCCTTGGACATCTGCCCGCCCACTTCCAGCACCGCAAAACGGTAGTTCTCCGTCTCCATCGCGACGCCGAGGTGTTCGATGTCCGCGTCCTTGCCGTACTTCTCGTACCCGACCTTGTGCGGCTTCCACTTGCGGTGCAGGCGGATCACCAGCGCCGCGCGCTCGCGCAGGTTGAGCCGGTCGCGCACCGCATCGAGCAGGTAGTAGCGGCCATCGGTGTTGAGCCCGACCACGACCGCGGCCGTGAAGTCGGACTTCTTCGCCTTGCTCCCGGCCGGATCGACCAGCAGGTAGCGGTTCATCGGCCGGGCGATGGTGATCGGGATGCTGTCGTACTCGCGCAACCACGCGCGCTTGAAGAACCCGCCGGTGCCGGCGACCGGGCGCTGCATGTAGAGCGCCTCCCAGTCCCTGCTGCCGCTCACGACCCGCTTGCGCGCCAGCGCGTCCTCGCTGAAGCGCTCCGGGCACAGCGCCTGCCCGACCTCCCGGCCGAGTGCGTCGCCTTCCAGCGCCAGCGCCGGCAGGTTGATGACCTCCCAGTCCTCCTGCGGATGCTCGCGCAGCAGCCAGCCGGCAAGGTCGTCCTCGTGCCAGCGCGTGTGCATCACGATCAGGATCGAGTCCTCGGCCAGGCGCGGGTACACCACGGAGGTGAACCACGTCTTGGTCGACTCGCGGATACGCTCGGACTCGGCTTCCTCGCGCGACTTGAACGGGTCGTCGATGATGAAGACCTTCGCCGGGAAGCCGGTGGCGCCGCCGCGGATCGTGGTGCCGAGGTACAGCCCGCCCTCGGTGGTCTTGAAGTACGTCTTGCCGGTCGTGCTGCCATCCAGCCGCGAGCCCGGGAACACCGCCGCATGCACGGGCGATGCCAGCTGGTCGCGGACGGCCTGCCCGTTCTCCTCGGCCAGGTCGATGCCGTAGCTGGCGGCGATGATCGGCCAGTCGGGGTGCTTGCCGAAGATCCACGGCGGCAGCTGCTTGGACACCAGCCGGCTCTTGCCGTGCTGGGGCGGGGCGAAGACCATGATCCGGCCCCGCCCGCGCGCCACCGCCGCCTCCAGCCGCCGCGCGACGTGGCGATGCCAGCGGTACGCGACGTACTTCGGGTCGCCCAGGATGGAGTAGGCGAGCAGGTTGTCCTGCGCTTCGCACAGGAACGCCTGCACCGCCGGATCAGCCTGGCGCATCCCGCTGGAGAATCTCTTCGGCGAGCTTGCGACGCTGCTCCTGCGTCAGGTGTTCGCTGGGGTCGAACACCCCCACCGCGCCGCTGTGCTTGTGCTGCTGGGCGAACATGCCGATCTGCAGGCCCAGCAGGTGCAGCGGCTTGATCCGGTCGACCAGTCGGAAGCGCTTGGTGTGGCCCACGACCTGACGCTCGCCGTCGACGACTGCCTCGATCTCCTGCACCTCGATCGACTGGATCAGCGCCGCCTGCTGCGAGGTCAACTCGGTGATTTCGCGCACGCTGCCATCGGCGTTGAACAGCGCACGGATATCGCCCATGCCCATCCACGCCAGCTGGCGCATGATCGCGGCCTGGTCGACCTCCGCGATCGCCTGCAACGCGCTCTGGCGCCCGCTGAGGAAGCCTTTCACGGCCTCGTTGGCGAGCAACCGCGAGGCGGCGTCCTGCGCCAGCTTGCGCGTGCCGGCCTTGTAGCCGGCGCGCAGGTACGCGGCGCCGGCATCGAAGTCCAGCAGGTACTCGTCGCAGAACCGGCGCTGCATCGGGTTGAGTCCGGTCGCCGGATCGACTCTTACACGGGGCATGGCATCACGCCTGAAGGATCGCCAGGATCACCAGCGCCACCGCGCAAGCCATCGCGAACCCGACCATCGCGCCGCGCCAGAACAGGCACACCGCGCAGTCGATGAAGAGGTAGTCCGGCAACCACGCCAGCACGCGCCACCACAGCGGATCGCGGTCGGGGGCGGTCACGGCGCCACCGCCTCGCCCACGGACGGCGACGCAGGTGTGCGCGCAGGCTCGGGAGCCGGCGTATTCGGGACAGCAGGGGTCGGCGTGGCGGGCCGCGGCGCGTGCGCAGGGCGCACCTCACCGGGCCGCACCAACGGGCGGCAGCGACAGGGCATGGGATTGTCCTTGGGGGAAGGGAGGCGGCAGAAGCGCCGATTACGTGCCTTCTGACGTGCTCAACGCGCGCACTGTCAGTTCGCCACGCGCATGCTCGACCAGACGCAGGTTCTCCAGCGGATCGACGTCCGAGCACCACACGCGCAACACCCCGGCCTGGTCGCGAACGACGATCAGGATCGAGCGCGCCCCTGTGCCGGCTGCGGCGATCAGGGCGTCATCGACGGGGTTGCACGGCTTCGTGCCGGAGGCCGGGGCCATACCGGCGCGCAGCGTGCGTGAACGGCGGGCCGATCCGGGGGAAGTCTTGCGCGGGGAGGTCATGTTCCTTCTGCCTTGGTTGTGATGCATCAATGCGTCGGTGCCCGCTGCGCGCCATTCCGCAGTCCAGCGGAACGCCCACGCACGGCCACCGTGCGCGTCATGCCGGCGAAGGACCTCCCTCGCCGACGATCCTCTGGCCCATTCTGGCCATTGCGTTCAGGTTCCCCGGAACGACGATGGCCGCACGGGCCAGGCGGGGCTCAGCCTCGCATCAGGCGGGCCAGCGCGGCCCGCATGCGTTGCGGATAGCGGTTCTCCGCGTATCGCGGGCCGTTGTAGCCCTTGGCGAACGCCTCGAAGTCGCTCCGCACCAGCGCATCTGCCAGTCCTTCGCCGCGGATGAAGCGCACGAAGGCGTCCAGGTGACGCTGTTCCTTTTCTTGCATCGCGAACGCCATGTGCGTGACGTTCGCGAATCCCGCCTTCTCCGCGTTGAAGCCCATGATCTGGAACAGGCCCCACGATGCGGACTTGAGCGCGGCCTCGGGATCGAGTTGCAGCGCCTCTTCCAGGCGGGCGTATTCGACCTCGCCGCCTCGATACAGGTTCCGGTTCCACGTCGTCGACGAAATCGCCGGGTGCGTGGTGTCGAACCGGTGCGCGGTCAGGCGCGAAAACACGTGCGCCTCGAAGAGGATCACCACGCGGCCGGAGGACAGCGTGCCGCGGTCCAGCGACTCGACCGCCGCCACCGCCTGCACGACCTCGCGGCGACAGCCCAGCGCTTGCGCTGCGCGTTCGTAGTCGGCAACCGACAGGCGTGTGGACATGGCGACCTCAATGAAAGGTGGCCCATGCCGACGTTCGGCGTGTGCAGCGAGGGAACAGGAACCGCCGTCGACCTTGGGGGGGAAGTCGATCGTGCGGGGACTGCACACTGGCGCGGCGACGCCTCTCGGCGAACCCGGTGGCGCATTGACCGCCCGGCATGGGCCATGAAGTGAACCCGCCGACCTGGTGCGGTCGGGGGCATCGGCTCGGGAGAAGCATCGGCTGCGGCCAGACGCACATCTCCACCATGACCCTTTGTACCGGACGGGGCTGCTCCCGTCAAGAGTTTTAAACCTTTCGATGATTCTTTAAACCTGCGCCATCCTTCGCCACTTCTGATCCCCTGCATTTCCAGTCTTTCATGCAGACCGCGCGGCAGTGTCAGGGAACTACGCCGTCACGCTTCACAAAATATTTACACCTTCCGTGACGAATTGCAAAGTCGCGCGCGGCTGTCACGCGCGCCACTTCACCGTCCCAGCCGCTGCGAGAAGCGCCGCAGCGCTTCACGTTCCAACTCGCGCAGCACCGCCAGTTCACGCTCGTGCAGTGCGTTGATCCACACGCGATAGAACTCGCCGCGCACGCCCACCGCCTTCGCACGGCGCTTGTACGACCACGCCGTCGTGCCCTGGCCGTGGCAGCCCTCGCACGATGCGAAGTCCGCACGCACCTTGCGCGTCGTGTCCGCCACCAGTCGCAGCCGGTGGCCCACGCCCTTGCACTCCGCGCACGGCCGCGGCTGCGCGTATTCGGCCAGCACGGCGCGCGCCACGCCCCCCCAGAACGCGTCCTGCGCGATCCGCGGCGCGAGTGCGGCCTCGGCCTCCGGAGAGGACTGGGCGAGCGCCTGCGCCTGCCTGCGCGCGCGTGCGGCCACCAGCGCGACCAAACGCAGCTTGCGGCTGTACTCCACCGCCTGCACCCCGCGCCGGCAGGCCGCCACGCGCTTCGCGACGTCGGACTCGGGCGAGACCCGCCTCCTGCTGACCCCCTCGCGACCGGGGATGGGCGACGACGCGTCCGCAGCCGACGCCGGCACAGCCGCGACTTTGCGTACCTCCGGCCCCTCGAAGGCTTCCGGCCAGTGGCGCAGGCACAGCACCTCGACCGCCAGACGGTCGCGCACACTGCCGCGCGCGGCCAGTCCCAGCGCCGCCGCGATGTCCTGCGGCGTCAGCGAGGGAATGCCGCCCTGCCCCGGCATGCGCGGCATGGACTTCGGGGCCAGCCGCGCCAGCAGTTTCGCGGCGCCGCCCAGGCGATCGGCGTCGTCGAACGATCCCGCGCCACTCATGCCGCACCGCCTTCGCCCGGAGCGGCGGGATCTGCCTCGATCGCCGGCGTCGACCCCGGATGCCGATAGGGACGTAGTACCCGCGCAAGGTCGTCGATGACGGCCCGCACCGATGGACTGACGCACCCGGCACCCGCGTCCTCCAACGATTCGGTGGCGTCTCGAATGTCGTCCTTGACGCGCGGATGCGCGGACAAGTCCCTATCCCTGTTTATAGATGAAGTTCTATTCGTGGCCCTTGTTTGCCGCGCTTCGTGGTCGTTCTTGGGCCCCTTTGCGGCCTTGCTAGGGCCTGTTTTTGGCGGTTTTGCAGTCATCTGTGCATTTCCTGTGGGTATCCGTTCGAGCATGTGCAAGCGATACACCACCACCTGGCGCGTCTTCCCCATGCGCCGCCCGGTATCCGACAGCAGTCCCCAGCGCTGCAGCTTGCCGAGGTTGCGCTGGAGCGTCTTGCGGTTCTGGCCGGTGGCGTGTGCCAGGTACTGGTTTGACGGGTAGCACTCGAACCGCTTGAGCGAGGTCATGCGCGAGCGGTACGAGAGCACGACCAACAGCGCCTTGGCCGACGAGGTGCGGGGGGGAAGGACGATCCGTAGCGCCCAGTTCATGGCGGCGATACTCATTGCGGGGGTGTCTCGGAACAGGCGGTGGGACAACGGGCGTGCAGCCGCCCGCTGCGGCACAGGCGCGCCACAGGTCGGGATGCACGGGGTGGGCGGGATCAGGACGCCGCGGGAGGCGCGCGCGCGGACAGTCGCGCCCGCATCTCGATCAGGGTCAGGCCGGTGTCGGGGTCGATGACGTAGTCGCGCGCGTGCGGCAGGCGATCGACCAGGCGCCGCGTATACAACTCCGGCACCAGGCCGCCCCAGGTCCGCGGAAGGAACCGCGAGACCCCGAACGCGCGGGCCACCGCGGCATGGTTGACCCGGCCGTCCGGGGCCATCGCTCCGAGCAGGGCGGCCGCATCGCTGAGGCGAATGTTGAACATGGCCATAGGTGTAACACGTTAAACCTTTGCTGTTCAACCCGACGCTACACTGCTATCCTCACCGGACTTTCCATCACCGCCGGGGGGCTGGAGATGAATCTGGTCGGCGAACGCATCAAGCACGCGCGCACGTCCTGCGGGCTGAGCCAGGCGCAACTGGCCGAGGCCATCTCGGCCGCCACCGGCGGCAAGGTCACGAAGTCGTTGATCAGCCAGTGGGAGTCGGGCCGCGTCGCGAGCCCAAATACGGCGAACCTGCTGGCGATGCAGTCCGTCACCGGGTTCCGGGCCGAGTGGCTCCTGCAGGGGATTTCCCCGCAAAAAATCGAAGAATCGCCAGCCAAGCGCGGAAGCAAGCCCGCCGAACTCGACGTGGTCCTGCTGGAGCGCATCCTGCGCGAAGTCTTCAAGACCACGACCGATCCCAAGCGCGCAGCCAAGTCCGCCGTGCGCATGTACCAGTCCCTCGCCGGCAGCGACGGCAATATCAATCCCCTGACGCTCCTGGCGCGCTTCGCGGCAACCGAACAGGACTAGGAAGGCAGGACAACCGGACCCGGAGACGGCTTGCGCGACAGGCCGTCGGGTGGTATCTATCGCCCTTGAGTTGTTTTTATTAAACCCAAGGACGCCCCATGCCCCGCCTCCCCCACCTCCATCTGCACCGCATCGTCGTCGACGACACGCCGCTGCCCTTGGTCATCAACGGCCGCTCGCAAGCCGCCGTCCGCGATCACTTCCTCGAACGTCATGTCCGCATCGAGCGACTGTCGCCTGCAGAGGCGTTCCAGGCCGGCATGAGCGGCGCCGTCATCGAAACCGTCGGCGAGCATGCCGATGCGCCCGGCGGCACGCCGGCGTCCGCCGGCGCCGCCAGCGAGCCTAGCCTGTTCGATCAAACGCACGGCACCGGGGCCACGGCAGATCCCGCAGGCGCAGCACCCCGTCCGAATCAGGGACCGGGACCTGGCTATGCCGCCGCCATCGACGAGGCCGCAACGCTGTGAAGCGCGATCGGGCCGCACGCCTGACCTGCCTGGCTTCACTGGCATGGTCGGCGGTGTTCATTCCCGTCGAACTGGCCATCGGTGCCTACGGCTATGCGCTGACGCAGGGCGGACTACAGATCGCCGTCCTCATCCTGCTGTCGTATGGGCCACCTGCGGCTGCGAGAGCGCGTGACGCGCTGCCCGCACCAGTGCAAGACGACCGTCATCACTCAGCAAATCAGTAGCGACAAGCGCGTGAGCGCGCGCCAGAGCCACAGCCATTCGCCTTCGCAGACAAACTAAGCCCGCCGCGCTTCACGTGCGCGGAGAAAGAGCGCGTTCCCTATGACCGGACAACCACCACCACTCGCCCCCCATCAGCTGCTTCGCATGCCAGCTGTCCTCTCCCTTACCGGCTTGAGTCGCAGCACGATCTATCGGCTGATCAGTGCTGGAGAGTTCCCGGCGGGGATCAGGCTCACGCAGCACACAACCGCATGGGCTGCGAGTGAGGTCACGAATTGGATACAATCGCGCATCTCGTCGCGTCCTGGTGCGTGAGGGTGGGAGTTTTTGCCGTGCCGCAGTAAGTTTTCTGAACTTACGGTAACTTGCACGGTAACAATGGTTTCTAGATGATTTATTTTCTTTCAAATCAACTAGATAGCTTGCCTATTAGGGAGCACCCATAGCCACCATCGCACCGCCGTTACCTGATATTTCCGTCCGCCCACGGGCGCGACCGACGACCCGCCGGCTGGCGGGTTTTTCGTTTCTTGCCACGCAAGCCCGGCCCCGCACGGAGTCCGCCATGGACATCTTCAAGGTCTTCACCCTCGAGGCCGCCCACCGGCTCCCCCACGTCCCGCCCGGGCACAAGTGCGCGCGGCTGCACGGCCATTCGTTCCGGGTGGAGATCCACGTCTCGGGCGAGATCGACCCGCAGACCGGCTGGGTGATGGACTTCGCCGACATCAAGGCCGCGTTCAAGCCGCTGTACGAGCGACTGGACCACCACTACCTCAACGAGATCGAGGGCCTGGAAAACCCCACCAGCGAGCGGTTGGCGGTGTGGATCTGGGACCGGCTCAAGCCCGACCTGCCGCTGCTGAGCGAGGTCGTGGTGCACGAAACCTGCACCTCCGGCTGCCGCCATCGCGGCTGAGAGCGGCCGAAACCCGGCAGATACCGCTCCCAACCCGTTGATTCCTCGTAGAATCCTGAACAGGGAGGCCGCCGTTCGTCGGCGCTATGTTGCAATGCAACAAAACCGGACCTATGTTGCACTGCACAAACCGGCAGCCCTGCCGGCACCCCGCCCAGGAGTCCGTCATGTATCCGCAGTTCAACGATCAGTTCGCCAAGTCGGCCCGCCAGTTCGCGGACACCACCGCGCAGGTCGGCCGCCTGACCCTCGAGAACACCGAGGCCGTCTTCGGCCTGCAGCTCGCCGCCATCGAAGAGAACATGAACGCCACCTTCGCCTTCTGGGGCGAGCTGGCCGACGTCCGTGACTTCGACGGCCTGAAGGCCGTGTGGCCGAAGGGCGCGCAGGTCGCCCGCGAGACCGTCGAGCGCAGCATCGGCGCCGGCCAGGAAGCCTTCGGCCGCACGCTGAAGACCAACGAAGCCATCGCCCAGATCGCCAAGTCGCAGTTCGAGACCGTCGCCGCCACCGTGCAGGCCGACGCCGAGAAGGTGGTCAAGGCCGCTTCGGCCCGCAAGGCCCGTTGATCCAATACGGCTGACCATCGCGGCTGATCCATCGCGTCAAAGGCGCCGTCCCCTCCCCGGCGCCCGTTGTCTCTCTTTTTCGACCCGGTCGCCACGTGCGACCGGGTTTTTTCTTGCCCGAAGCCCGGTTCCGTCGCGCCGCGGCCTCAGCCGGCGGTGGGGTGGGCGGGCGCGACCTGCGCTTCGGCCTGCCGGCGATGGTGGTCGCGACCGATCAGCAGGTAGACCACCGGCACCACGAACAGCGTGAACACGGTGCCGATCGCCATGCCGCCGACGATCACCCAGCCGATCTGGTTGCGGGCCTCGGCGCCGGCACCGCTCGCCAGCGCCAGCGGCAGCGCACCGAGCACCATCGCGCCGGTGGTCATCAGGATCGGGCGCAGGCGCAGCGCGGCGGCGTCGACCACCGCCTGCAGCTTGGTCTTGCCGGTCTCCTGCAGCTGGTTGGAGAACTCGACGATCAGGATGCCGTGCTTGGCGATCAGGCCGACCAGCGTGACCACGCCGATCTGCGAGTAGATGTTCCAGCTGCCGCCGGTGAGCTTCAGCGCGAGGAACGCGCCGAACATCGCCAGCGGCACCGCCAGCAGGATCACCAGCGGGTCGACCCAGCTCTCGAACTGCGCCGCGAGCACCAGGAAGATGAAGGCGATGGCGAGGCCGAAGATCAGGCCGAAATCGCCGGCGGATTCGCGGAATTCGCGGCTCTGGCCGGAGAGGTCGTACTGGGCCTCGGGGGCGACTTCCTTGAGCGCCGTTTCCATCCAGGTCAGCGCCTCGCCCATCGAATAGCCCGGCGCGAGGCCGGCGCTGATCGTCGCGGAGCGCAATTTGTTGAAGTGGTTCAGTTCCTTCGCGGCGACCGTCTCGTTCACGGCGACGAGGTTCGACAACTGCACCATGCCGCCGTTGCCGGCGCGCACGAAGATGTTGTCGAGGTCGCCGGGCGTGCGCCGGTCGGCGTCCTCGACCTGCACGATCACGTCGTACTGTTCCGAGCCGCGCTTGAAGCGGGTGACGTTGCGCCCGCCGAGCATCGTTTCCAGGGTGTGCCCGACGGTGGCGACGTCGCTGCCCACCGCCGCGACCTTGTCGCGATCGACCTCGATCTTCAGCTGGGGCTTGTCGAGCTTGAGGTCGCTGTCGGGATTGGTGAGGTTGGGGTTCTCGCGCATCTTCGCCATGAGCTTCTGCATGGTGCCGCCGAGCTCGTCCCAGGTGCCGGTGCTCTGCACGACGAAGCTCACCGGCTGGCCGAAGCCCTCCTGGCCCAGCGGCGGCGGCAGCGTCGGGAAGGCCATGATCCCGGGGATGCCCATGAACTGCGGGAACAGCTGGCCCTGCACTTCCTGGGTCGAGACCTTGCGCTGCTCCCAGTCCTTGAGCATGACGAAGCCGATCGTGGTGGTGATCGACGGGAAGCCCACGATCTGGAATTGCCGCTGCAGGTCGGGCAGTTGCCGGAACTGCGCCTCCATCTGCTTGGCGTACTTGTCGGTGTAACCGACGGTCGAGCCTTCCGGCGCGATGCCGAAACCGATGATGAAGCCCTGGTCCTCCTGCGGCGCCAGTTCGCGCGGCAGCGACAGCCACAGCGCGCCGGCGGCGGCGAACACCACGACCGCCGCGCCCACCGCGACCCAGCGCCAGGCCAGCACGCGCTGCAACAGTCCGCGATAGCCGCGGTCGATCGCCGCCAGCACGCGCTCGCCGGCGAGGTAGAAACGCCCGGGCTTGTCCTGGTGGCGCAGCAGCTTGGACGACATCATCGGCGACAGCGTCAGCGCGGTGAAGCCGGAGACCAGCACCGCGCCGGCCAGGGTCAGCGCGAACTCCACGAACAGCTTGCCGGTGCGGCCGGTCGAGAACGCCAGCGGCAGATACACGGCCGCCAGCGTCAGCGTCATCGCGACGATGGCGAAGCCAATTTCCTTGCTGCCCTTCAGCGCCGCCTCGAACGGCGACATGCCTTCCTCGACGTGACGGTAGATGTTCTCCAGCATGACGATCGCGTCGTCGACCACCAGGCCGATCGCCAGCACCATCGCCAGCAGGGTCAGCGTGTTGATGGTGAAGCCGAAGGCGTACATCAGCGCGAACGCGCCGACCAGCGACACCGGGATCGTCACCAGCGGGATGAGCGTGGCGCGGCCGCTGCGCAGGAACAGGAAGATCACCAGCACCACCAGCACGATCGCCTCGCCGACGGTCTTGTAGACCTCGTCGATGGATTTCTCGATGAAGATGGTGGAGTCGTAGGCGATGTCGACCTTCACGCC
>JAFLEC010000290.1 GCA_017302095.1 Lysobacterales bacterium
CTCGGTTGCGGGCGCCAACCGCAACGCCAGCGGCAACGTCAACCGCAACAACAACGTCAACCGCAACACGAACATCAACCGCAACAACAACGTCAACATCGATCGCGACGTCGACATCGACGTGGACGTCGACCACGGCTACGGCTGGGGGCCGCGCTACCCGGTCGCCGCCGGCATCGCGATCGGCGCGGTGGCGGTGACCCACGCCGCGATCGTGGGCTCGTACTACTACTCGCTGCCGCCGAGCGGTTGCACCACGGTCATCAAGAACGGCATCACCTACTACTACTGCGGCTCCGTCTACTACCAGCGCTCCTGGTACGGCAACGACGTGGTCTACGTGGTGGTCAACCCCTGAGTGCATGCCCTGCCCCGCCATCCGCGGCGGCAGGGCGCCTCTTCCACGCAAGGAGCTATCCCATGGCGAAAGCCAATTTCCTGGCCGGCACCGTCGCCGCGCTGCTGCTCGCCGGCCTTCCGGCGGCGGCCCAGGCCGACGAAACCGCCGACAGCGACTGGAGCTGGCGGGTCGCGCCGATGTACCTCTGGGCGCCGAGCGTCAAGACCGACCTCAAGTTCGACCAACCGCCGGTCCCCAGCACCAGCACCTTCGGCGACATCATCAGCAAGATCGACATCGTGGTGACCGGCCACGCCGAAACCCAGAACGACCACTTCGGCGTCATGGCCGACGTCAGCTACCTGGCCATGTCCGACGAGACCTCGTACGGCAACGGCCTCGGCACCGAAGCGTCGCTGGACCTGACCCTGTTCGAACTGGCGGGCGTGTGGAGTCCGGCCGACGACCGTTTCTCCGGCTTCGAGGCCTTCGCCGGCCTGCGCTACATCAAGCCCAAGATCGACGCGAAGATCGAGACCGACAGCCCCTCGGTGCCCGACGCGCGGCTGATCCTGGACAAGGCCTACAGCGACTTCCTGGTCGGCGCCCGCTACACCGCCAAGACCTCCGAGCGCACCGAGGTCACCCTGCGCGCGGACGCCTCGCTCGGCGAGACCGGCGGCACCGAGAACTTCAGCGCGATGCTGCGCTGGAACCGGTCCGAGAAGGGTGCGTGGGTCGTCGGCTACAAGCTCATGAACGTCAAGCTCGACACCCCCGGCACCGGCGTCAAGGTGACACAATACGGGCCCGTCGTGGGTTACGAGATGAAGTTCTGATCCGATGAGGCAGTGGCCGACCCTCGCGCTGCTGGGGCTGGCCGCGGTCCTCGGACTGCTGGGCCTGCTGGCCTGGCAACATGGCGCCCCCGGTTCCCCGGGGGCGTCGTCGCATCCGGCTTCCGCCACGCCCGCGGCCACCTTCGTCGGCGCCCAGGCCTGCGCAGGTTGCCATGCCACCCAGGCGGCCGCCTGGCGCGGTTCGCAACATGCGCACGCGATGCAGCACGCCACCGACGCAACCGTGCTCGGCGATTTCGACGATGCCCGCTTCGACCTGCGCGGCGAATCGGCCCGGTTCCTGCGCAGGGGCCGCGACTTCGTGGTGCGCACCGCCGGCGCCGACGGCAAGGTCGCCGACTTCAAGGTCACCCACACCTTCGGCATCCAGCCATTGCAGCAGTACCTGGTGACCTTCCCCGATGGCCGGCTGCAGGCGCTGCCGTTCGCCTGGGACAGCCGGCCGGCTTCGCAGGGCGGTGGCCGCTGGTTCCACCTGTACCCGGACGAGGACATCAAGCCGGGCGATCCCCTGCACTGGACCCGCCTCAACCAGAACTGGAACTGGATGTGCGCGGATTGCCACACCACCGACCTGCATCGCAATTACGACGCGACCGCCGATACCTACAAGACCACCTTCGCCGAGATGAACGTGGCCTGCGAGGCCTGCCACGGCCCCGGCTCCAACCACGTGGCCTGGGCGAAGCAGGCACCTGCGGCGCGCACCGCGGGCGATCCCCACCAGGGCCTGACGGTGTGGCTGGACGAACGCAAGGGGGCGGCCTGGCTGCCGGTGCCCGAGACCGGCAACGCACGCCGCAGCCGCCCGCTCGAGACCCGGCAGACGCTGTCGGTCTGTGCGCAGTGCCACTCGCGCCGTGCGCCGCTGGCCGCGGGCCTGGACCACCGGCGCGACGTGTTCGACAGCCATGAGCTCTCGCTGTTGGAAGGCGGCCGCTACCATGACGACGGCCAGCAGCTGGAGGAGGTCTACAACGTCGGCTCCTTCCTGCAGAGCAGGATGCATGCGGCCGGCGTCACCTGCACCGACTGCCACGATCCGCATGCCGGGACGCTGCGGCTGCCCCGCGAGCAGGTCTGCAGCCAGTGCCACGCGCCAGCCAAGTACGCGCAACCCGCGCACACCCTGCACCCGGCCGGCAGCACCGGCGCCGATTGCGCGAGTTGCCACATGCCGACCCGCGCCTACATGGTGATCGACCAGCGCCACGATCATTCCTTCCGGATCCCGCGCCCCGACCTCGGCGAATCGCTCGGGACGCCGGATGCCTGCACCGGCTGCCACCGCGACCGCACGCAGGTGTGGGCGGCGAAGCAGATCGAACGCGCCTTCGGGCCGACCCGCAAGGGCTTCCAGACCTTCGGCCCCGCCCTGCA
>JAFLEC010000291.1 GCA_017302095.1 Lysobacterales bacterium
GCGGTGGTTGAGGAAGGTGGTGCCCGCCTTCATCAGCCGCTCGTGCCCCGGCAGGTGGAAGCCGACCGGCAGCTCGCCCGGGCGGAACAGGCGTTCCTGGTCGACCAGCAGGAACAGGATGTTGTAGGGACCCTGGCCCGGGTTCTGGCCGGGCGTGAAACCGCCGCCACCAGGCTGCGGCCCGGGCGATGCGGTGGCGTTGCCGGCGGCGCCGAGCGCCGCACCGGTGCCGAGGGCGAGTGCGCTCAGGCCGGATGCCTTGAGGAAATCCCGGCGCGAGGCGCCCAGGTCTGCTGGCTTCTTGTCGCTCACTGCACCCTCCGCGGAATGGCCGATTCGGAGGGCGAGCGTGGCGCGCCGGCGGGGCGTTGGGTATGGGACCTTGGGCCCAGCCGCGCCAGCGTGCGGACCCGGCTGCGGGCGCGTCGCGCACCGCAACAAAAAACGGGCGGCCGAAGCCGCCCGCCCAACCGCGCCACACCACGGCTGTTGGAACGCGATTACATCGGCATCAGCACGCTGTCGATCACGTGCACGACGCCATTGCTCTGGCGCACATCGGCGGTGGTCACCTTGGCGGTGCCGCCCTTGCCGTCGGTCAGGGTGATGCCGCCCATGCCGTCGGACTTGGCGGTCAGGGTGGCGCCCTGCACGGTGGTCAGCGTCGCGCTGCCGCCGCCGGCTTCGATCTGCTGCGCGAGCGCGGCCGCATCCACGTTGCCGGCGACCACGTGGTAGGTCAGCAGGCCGGCGAGGTCGGCCTTCTTCTCCGGCTTCAGCAGGCCATCGACGGTGCCCGCCGGCAGCTTGGCGAAGGCGTCGTCGGTCGGCGCGAACACGGTGAACGGACCGGCGCCCTGCAGGGTGGCGACGAGGTCGGCGGCCTTCACCGCGGCGACCAGGGTGCTGAGGTTCGGCGCGGCCGAGGCATTGGTGACGATGTCCTTGGTCGCGTCCATCGCGGCGCCGCCGACGGTGGGGTTCTCGGTCGCGGTCGGCATCGGCTCGGCCGGCATCGTCTCCGCCGGGGTTTCGACCGCGGCGGGTTCGGCGGCCGGCGGCGGGGTGTCCCGCTTGGCGCAGGCGGCGATGGCCAGCGCGCTGGCGATGGCGATCGGCAAGGTGAGGTGCGGCTTCATCGGCTGTCTCCGTGGGAAGGGGTGGCCCGCCTGCGCGGCGAACGGCCGGGGCGTGCGAAGTGACGTTACGGGGGCAGGTGCGGTGCGGATGCATGCGGCGCGCGGGATGCCGCATTCGGGGAGATGAAGGTTCCGTTGCCGCTCACCGAAGTGCAGGCGCCGTGAGTGCGTGCGCGCATGTCGTAGCGCGTGGCGTGGAACCCGGCGTTGTCGCTAGGATGCGGATCACCTCGACGGGGGAGACCGCGATGGCGATGATCGTTCCTGCGCATTGGGCCGAGGCCCGTGAACAGGTGAAGCACCGCGGGCGCCGCATCACCGTGCGCCGCTACGGCTGGTCCGACGAGAGCGAGGCCGCCGCGCAGGCGCATGCGCAGGCGCGCA
Source organism: Lysobacterales bacterium (assembly GCA_017302095.1). GTDB lineage: Bacteria > Pseudomonadota > Gammaproteobacteria > Xanthomonadales > Xanthomonadaceae > Thermomonas. The sequence goes on from JAFLEC010000291.1 coordinate 1,524, forward strand.
CCCGCGAAGCGCTGGACGCGATCCTGGCCGGCGCGGACCTGCCGCGCCGCGAGCGCCGCACCAACTACGGCGTGGCCGGGGTGCCGATCCGCGAACAGATCGTGTCCCGCCACGACGAGGTGGTGGTCACCCGCAACAGCTACGGCGCCTTGTGCCTGAACACGCCGGACGTGCTGTTCGCCGACATCGATCTTGCGGAGCCGCCGTCGGGTTGCGTGCTGCCGCTCGCGGCGCTCGCCGGACTGGCTGCGATGGGCTTCGCTGCCGGCTTCGCGTTGGGGCACTGGGCGCTCGGCATCGCGCTGGCCGGGGTGGTGGTGTATGCCGCCAACGCCTGGCTGCTGCGGCGTCGGCGGGCTGCGCATGCCGGTAATGGCGGCGCCGAGGCGCGCGCGTTCGCACCGATCGAAGCCTTCGCCACCGCGCATCCCGGCTGCCACCTGCGCGTGTACCGCACGCCCGCGGGCCTGCGCGTGCTGGCGATGCATCGCCGCTTCGATCCGCAGGAGGCCGAAGCGGCCCAATTGTTCGAGGCGCTGGGGACGGATCCGCTGTATGCGTTGATGTGCCGGCTGCAGCACTGCTTCCGCGCGCGCCTGACGCCGAAGCCATGGCGCATCGGCATCAGCCGACGGATCCGGCCGCCAGTGGCGGCGTGGTCGGCGGGGCAGGCGACGCTGCCGGGCCGCCTGGCCTGGATCGCCGATTACGAGGCGCGATCGGCCGGGCATGCGGCTTGCCGGTTCCTGCGCGCGCTCGGCGACACCACCGCGGTCGATCCGCAAGCGGAGCGCGTGCGCGCCCTGCACGACGACCTCTCGCGGGCGCACGCCGACCTGCCGTTGGCCTGAGCGGGCGTCGTCGCGGCTCCCCCGGAGTGGTTGCGGCTAGACTGCGCGCGCCGTCCACGCCTTCGACAAGGAGTCCGCCATGCCTTACACCACCACCGCTTCCGGCCTGCAGTACGAAGACCGGGTCGTCGGCAGCGGCCCCGAGGCGCGGCCCGGCCGCAACGTCGTGGTGCATTACACCGGCTGGTTGTACGAGGGC
>JAFLEC010000292.1 GCA_017302095.1 Lysobacterales bacterium
GCCGGTGCTGGTCGGCGGCACCGAGAAGATGTCGAAGTCGAAGAACAACGGCGTCGACCCGCAGGTGCTGGTCGACCGCTACGGCGCCGACACCGTGCGCCTGTTCTCGATGTTCGCCGCGCCGCCCGAGCAGTCGCTGGAGTGGAGCGATTCCGGCGTCGAGGGCATGGCGCGCTTCCTGCGCCGGCTGTGGCGCGACGTGCATGCGCATGCCGCGCAGCCGGACCATCCGGTGGTCGATCCCGCCGCGCTGGACGCCGCGCAGAAGACCCTGCGCCGGCAGGTCCACGAGGCGATCCAGAAGGTCGGCGACGATTATGGCCGCCGGCACAGCTTCAACACCGCGATCGCCGCGCTGATGGAACTGCTGAACCACGTCGGCAAGTTCGGCGACATGTCCGACCAGGGCCGTGCGGTGCGCCACGAGGCCTTCGAGGCGATCGTGCTGCTGCTCAATCCGATCACCCCGCACGCCAGCCATGCGCTGTGGCAGGTGCTGGGCCATCCCGAGACCCTGCTGGAGGACCTGCCGTTCCCGCAGGCCGACCCGGCCGCGCTGGTCCGCGATGCGCTGACCCTTGCGGTGCAGGTGAACGGCAAGCTGCGCGGCACCATCGAGGTCGCCCCGGATGCCCCGCGCGAGGCCGTGGAGGCCGCGGCGCTCGCCGAGCCCTCGGTGGCGCAGTACGTGGACGGCAAGGAGATCCGCAAGCTGATCGTGGTCCCCGGCAAGATCGTGAATATCGTGGTGGCGGGCTGACGCCCGCCGACTTCGACAAGCCGATCGCTTAGACTGCCGCCATGACCCGACGCCTCGCCTCGTTCGCCCTCGCCGCCGCCCTGCTCAGCGGATGCGGTTTCCACCTGCGCAACGCCCTGAACCTGCCCGAGAACCTGGGGCCGGTGCGGGTGGTCGCCGGGGATCCGTACAGCGCGCTCGCCGACAATCTCGCCGAGGGCCTGCAGACCGCCGGCGCGCAGGCGGCACCGGCCGGCGCGGAGACCGGGGTGGCGACCCTGCGCATCGTGTCCGAGCAATGGGCGGATACCCCGATCAGCCACGACCAGTTCGGCCGCGCGCAGGAGTTCTCGCTGCGCTATGCGGTGATCTTCAGCATGCAGCGCGCCGATGGCAGCGTGGTGGTCCCCCAGCAGGCGGTGGAACTGGCCCGCGACTACCTGGCCCCGGCCGTCGATTCGATCGGCAAGGCCAGCGAGCGCGAGCTGCTGGTGCGCGAGCTGCGCCGCGACATGGCGGCTGCCATCCTGCGCCGGGTCGACGCGGCCTCCAAGCCGGCGGCGCCCGCAGCCCAGTGATGGCGGCGCGCTCCCGATGGAGCTGAGCTGCGACCGCATCGCCGCGCAATTGGCCGGCGAGCCGTTGCGCCCGGCCTACCTGGTCGCCGGGGCCGAGACCCTGCTGGTGCTCGAAGCCGCCGATGCGGTGCGTGCGGCCGCACGCGCGCAGGGCATCGGCGAACGCGAAGTGCACGACATGGAAGGCCGGGACGCCGACTGGGACGCGCTCGCGGCATCGCTGCTGGCGCCGAGCCTGTTCGCCACCCGGCGGCTGGTGGAAGTGCGCCTGCCGACCGGCAAGCCCGGCACCGAGGGCGGCAAGCTGATCGCCGATTTCTGCGCGGCGCCGCCGCCCGACGTGGTCCTGCTGGTGATCGCCGGGGAATGGTCGCGCCAGCATCCCGGCAAGTGGACCGAGGCCATCGCGCGGGTGGGGCACACCTGCATCGCATGGCAGGTGCGCCCGCACGAACTGGAATCGTGGATCGAGCGCCGCCTCCGCAGCCGCGGCCTGCGCGCGACGGCGGATGCGGTGGCGCGGCTGGCGCAGCGGATCGAGGGCAACCTGCTGGCGGCCGCGCAGGAAGTCGACAAGCTCGCGCTGCTGGCCGAAGGCGATGCGCCGATCGACCTGGCGCGGATGGACGCCCTGGTCGCCGATTCGGCCCGCTACGACGTGTTCCGGTTGGTCGATGCCGCCCTCAACGGGCAGCCGGCGCAGGTCTCGCGCATGCTCGCCGGCCTGCGCGCGGAGGGCGAGGCGGTGCCCGCGCTGATGGGCATGGTGGTGAAGGAACTGCAGACCGTCGCCGCGCTGGCGCGGGCGCGCAACTTCGCGGCCGAGTGCAAGGCGTTGCGTATCTGGGACGCGAAGCAGGCGGTGTACAAGCGTGCCCTCGGCAAGCATCCGCCCGAACGCTGGCAGCGCTTCGTGGTCGAGGCCGGCCGGGTGGACCGCATCGCCAAGGGCCGCTGGCGCCCGGGCGAGGATCCCGCCGACGCCTGGCAGCAACTGGAGCGGGTGCTGCTGGCGGTCGCCGACAAGGGTGCGACCCGGCTGCTGGCCTCGTGAGCGGCGGCCCGCTGCGGATCTGCTACGGCGGGACCTTCGATCCGGTCCACCACGGCCACCTCGCGATCGCCCGTGCGGCGCGCGACCAACTGCAGGCCGAAGTCGCCCTGTTGCCGGCGCACGACCCGCCGCACAAGGCCGCGACCCGCGCCGATGCCGGCCAGCGCGCGACGATGCTGGCGCTGGCGGTGGCCGGCGAGC
>JAFLEC010000293.1 GCA_017302095.1 Lysobacterales bacterium
TCGCGTGGCGGTGGAAGAAGGTGCCGCGGCCGCAGTCCTGGCCGACCAGGCGCAGCCGGTAGCCCTCGCTGACCAGCGTCGCGTAGGCGAGGTTCTCGGCGAAGCCCCAGTCGCCCGGCAGCTCGCCCGCGGCCATCTTGCGGCGGTCTTCGTAGATCTTGGCGACGCGCGGGTGCAGGGTCACGTTGCCCGGGATCGCGTTGATGCGCGACGCCAGGCCGTCCAGCATGCCGCGGTCGACGCGGGTGTCGACCGGGTCCGAGAGCTTGGCGGCGAGGTAGGGCGACCAGTCCACCGAGAACGCATCGGCCTTGGCCGGGGCGAGTTCGGTCGTCACTTCGCCGGCATCCAGCTTGGCGCGGTAGCCATCGACCAGCGCCTGCGCGTCGGACTCGGCCAGCGTGCCTTCGCCTGCAAGGCGCGCGGCGTACAGCTCGCGCGTGGTCTTCATCGCGCGGATCTTCCGGTACATCACCGGCTGGGTGGCCGCAGGCTCGTCGGCTTCGTTGTGTCCGTGCCGGCGGTAGCAGACGAGGTCGACCACCACGTCCTTGGCGAAGCGCTGCCGGAAGTCGAACGCGAGCTCGGCGACGAAGGCCACGGCCTCCGGATCATCGCCATTCACGTGCAGCACGGGCGCGCCGACCATCTTGGCGACATCCGTGCAGTAGAGGGTCGAGCGGGCATCTTCGGCGGCGCTGGTGGTGAAGCCGACCTGGTTGTTGATCACGATGTGCAGGGTGCCGCCCACCGCGAACCCGCGCGCCTGCGACATCTGGAACAACTCCATCACCACGCCTTGGCCGGCGAACGCGGCGTCGCCATGCATCAGCACCGGCAGCACCTGCTTGCGCGCCTTGTCGCCGCGGCGCTGCTGGCGCGAGCGCACGCTGCCGGCGACTACCGGGTCGACGATCTCGAGGTGCGACGGGTTGAACGCCAGCGCGAGATGGACCGGTCCGCCCGGGGTGGCGATGTCGCTGGAGAAGCCCATGTGGTACTTCACGTCGCCGGTATGCGCGTGGTCGCCGGCGCGGGCGTGCTCGAACTTGCCCTCGAATTCGTCGAACAGCTTGCGCGGCGGCTTGCCGAGGGTGTTGACCAGCACGTTGAGGCGGCCGCGATGGGCCATGCCCAGCACCACGTCCTTGACCCCGTCCTCGCCGGCGCGGCGGATCACCACGTCCATCATCGGGATCAGGCTTTCGCCGCCTTCCAGCGAGAAGCGCTTCTGGCCGACGTACTTGGTGTGCAGGTAGCGTTCCAGGCCTTCGGCGGCGGTCAGGCGTTCGAGGATCCGCGCCTTCTGCGCCTTGTCGCGGCCGTAGTTGCCGGCGGCGGACTCCAGGCGTTCGTACATCCAGCGGCGCTGCTCGGCGTCGGTGATGTGCATGAATTCGGCACCGACGCTGCCGGCGTAGGTCGCCTTCAGCAGCGCCAACAGGTCGCCCAGCTTCATGCGCTCGCGGCCGCCCACGCCGCCGGTGCTGAATTCGCTGCCGAGGTCGGCGTCGGACAGCCGGTGAAAGGCCAGGCCGAGGTCCGGCGCCTCCGGCTTGACCGCCATGCCCAGCGGATCGAGGTCCGCGGCGAGGTGCCCGCGCGAGCGGTAGGCGGTGATCAGCTTGCCGACCGCGCGTTCGCGCTCGTCGCCGCTGCCGGTCGCGACCGTCCCGCGTGCGGCCTGGCGGCCGGCTTCGGCGATCTGCCCGATCACCGCGGAATGCGGGACGTCGCCCGCCTCGCGGCCCTTCAGCGCGTCGAAGTACTGCTTCCACTTCGGCCCGACGCTGTCCGGGGCCACCAGGTACTGTTCATACAAGCCTTCGATGTAGGCGCCATTGGCACCGAGCTGCGAGGACTGGGCAAACTGCTTCAGGAGGCTATCCGCCATGGCTGGGGCTGCGCTTGTTCCGTAAGTGGTTGATCCGGAACGGCTGGCCCGCAGGGGCACGACCGCACGGAAGGGAGCCGCAAGGGCGCGGAATTATACGCCCTCGCTCTTCTGCACTGCATCATGTGCTTTGGTCGAATCCGGCTTACAGGCCCAGCGCGCGGTACTCGGTCACCGGGCGTGCGCGCTCCCAGGCCTCGTCGTGGGCGGCGCGCAACTGCCGGCAGCGTGGCGCCGCATCGAAGCTGGCTTCACCTTCGACCGGGTCGCCCATTCGACGGACGTAATAACCTCCGCCGTCGCTGGCGATGAAGGCCGTGGGATCGTCGCGGTCGACCGGGTCGGCCAGCTCGCGGAACGCAAAGATGCTGGGCAGGCGCTGCGCCAGCGCGAGCAGTGGTGCATGGCTGCGCTGCGGGGCCGCTGCATCCTGCAGCAGGATCCGCACTTGGTTGCCGCGTCCGGCGGTGGCGAAGGTACGCAGTGCCTCGACCACCGGCGGCGCGTCCAGCAGGCCCGGATCGAGCGCGTGGCTGCGGATCCACAGCCAGCGCCGTGCACCGGCGACGATCCGCCGGGTGGTTTCGATCGCCAGCGCGCGCGCGCGGACCGCATGCGGGCCATCCAGCGTGCGGGCCATGGCCTGGTGTTCGATGCCGGCCT
>JAFLEC010000294.1 GCA_017302095.1 Lysobacterales bacterium
GCGATTTCATTTGAATCGACTACCGATCTGAAAGTAGGTGCGATGCCGTCCATGGCGCGACGTGGCGGGCTGCGGATCGCCCGGCCCGTGCATCCCTGCACGGGCGTTCGCCCGCGCGCGAGGCAGTGCCTCGCAGGGCCTGCGATGCCGTCCATGGCGTAACGTGACGGGCTGCGGATCGCCCGGCCCGGCCATCCTTGGCCGGGCGTTCGCAGCCACGCGCGGCAGTGCCGCGCAAGCGTGGCTGCTCACCCTTTCACGCTCCCGAGGAGGAGGCCCTGGATGTAGTAGCGCTGCAGGACCAGGAACAGCAGCAGCACCGGGGTCACGGTCAGCACGGCGCCGGCCATCATCATCTCGACGTCCTGGATGTGTTCGCGCGACAGCGAGGCCAGCGCGACCGGCAGGGTCTGGTGGGTCTGGTCGGTAAGCACGATCAGCGGCCACATGAAGTCGTTCCAGCTGCCCATGAAGGTGAAGATCGCCAGCGTCACCAGCACCGGCTTGAGCATCGGCAGCACGATGCGGAAGAAGATCCGCCATTCGCCGGCACCGTCGATGCGCGCGGCTTCCATCAGCTCGTCCGGGATCGAACGCGCGTACTGGCGCACGAGGAAGATGCCGAAGATCGACGCCAGCCCCGGGATCACCACGCCGGCGTAGCTGTTCACCAGGCCCATTTCCTTGAGCATCAGGAACAGCGGCAGCATCGTGACCTGCGACGGGATCACCAGCGCCGCCAGCAGCGCCTTGAAGATCCGCTCGCGGCCGGCGAAGCGCAGCTTGGCGAAGGCGTACCCGGCCATCGCGTTGATCAGCAGCGACAGCAGCGTGATCGCGCTCGACACCAGCACGCTGTTGAGGAAATAGCCACCCATGCCGATGCGCTGGAACAGCGCGCGGTAGTTTTCCAGCGTCGGCACGTCCGGCAGCAGCGGCGGCGGGAACCGGCTGGCGCCGCCGGTGGGCATGAACGAGACCGACAGCATCCACAGCAGCGGCGCGAGACTCAGCAGCGTCAGCGCGATCAACGCCGCATGCACCAGCAGCGCATGACCGCGCGAATCGCCCACGGCACGGGCGGCACTCATGCCAGACCCCGGCGGCGCCCGAGGCGCAGCATCAGCGTGGTCACGGCGAAGATGATCAGGAACAGCAGGAACGCGACCGCGGACGCCCGGCCGAGGTTCCACCAGCGGAAGCCTTCCTCGAACATGAAGTAGAGCACGCTGACCGTGCTCTGCAGCGGGTCGCCGCGGGTCATCACGTAGGGCTCGGCGAACAGTTGGAAGTAGCCGGCGACGGTGATCACGCCGACCACCATCAGCACCGGCCCGAGCATCGGCAGCGTGATGTGCAGGAACTGCCGCCAGCGGGTCGCGCCGTCGATGCGCGCGGCCTCGTACAGATCCTGCGGGATGGCCTGCAGGCCGGCGAGGAAGATCACCATGTTGTAGCCGAAGTTCTTCCACACCGCGAGCAGGATGATCGTCGGCATCGCCCAGTGCGGATCGCCCAGCCAGTCGACCGGCGCGATGCCCAGATGCCCCAGCATCCAGTTCACCAGCCCGTAGCTGGTGTGGAAGAGGTAGCGCCAGATCACCGCCACCGCGACCAGCGTGGTCACCACCGGCGCGAACAGCGCGGTGCGGAAGAACGCGCGGAAGCGCGTGACCGGCGCGTGCAACAGCAGCGCGGCACCGAGCGATGTCCCGATCGACAGCGGCACGCCGACCAGCACGAAGTAGAAGGTGTTGCCCAGCGACTTCCAGAACAGCGGGGTCTGCAGCAGGTCGGCATAGTTGTGCAGGCCGACGAAGCGCAGGTTCCGCCAGTCGGCCAGCGCGTACAGATCGAAATCGCTGAGGCTCAGCAGCAGCGCCGCCAGCACCGGCAGGCCGAAGAACACCGACAGTACGGCCAGCGCGGGGGCCACGAAGGTCCACGCCGCGAGCCGGCCGTTCATGGCGCGGCTTCCGTGGCAGGCGCACGGTGCGCCTCGACCCAGCGCCGTTTCTCGAGCAGGCCATTCACGGTGGCGTCCAGTTCGCGCACCGCCTTGTCCGGCGCCTCGCCGCCGCGCACCACGCGCTCGCTCGCGAGCCGCATCTCCTGCACGATGCGCTCCCACTCCAGCACCTTCGGCGTGGGCTTCACGCGCTCGAGCTGGTCCCGGAACGCGGCCGCGTACGGATCGGCACGCAGTGCCGGATCGTCCCAGGTGCTGCGCCGCGGTGGCAGGTCGCCGATCTCCGCATGGAAACGCCGCTGCACATCGGGGCGCGACAGGTATTCGATGAACGCCCACGCCTCGGCCTTGCGTGGCGAATGCCGCGAGATCACGAGACTGGTCCCGCCGGCGATGCCGGCACCGAGGCCGTTCGGGCCCGGCAAGGCCGCAGTGCCCCATGCATCCTTCAACGCCGGCGGTGCGCGCAGGCGGAATTCGCGGATGTTCCACGGCCCGGAGACGTAGAACACGAACATCCCGTTGAAGAATTCGTCCCAGACGTTCGAGATCTGCGTCTCCGACATCGGCGGCGCCCAGC
>JAFLEC010000295.1 GCA_017302095.1 Lysobacterales bacterium
GTAGCGCTCCACCGCATCCAGCAGTGGCGACCGATCCGCGCCGCGCGCCAGCCAGGCATTGGTGCCGGGCGGCAGCGAAGCGAGCGCCCGTTCGGCGGACTCGCGGTCGGCGAATTCGACGAAGCAAGCGCTCCCAGAACCCGTCAAGCGCGGCGCGCCGATGCCGGCCAGCACGACGAACAGGGCCTCGACGGCGTGTTCGCGGCGGCGCAGCACCGGCTCGAAGGCATTGTCGAGCACGGTTCCGGACAGGAAGCCGCCTATTGTCGCGGGCGTGGCATTCCGCGTCAAATCAGGCGCTTGGAACAAGGCTGCGGTCGCCGCGTGCACGCCAGGGTGGGCGACCACGTACCACGCCGTCGGCAGGTTGACCGGCGACAGCCGCTCCCCCACCCCTTCGGCCCAAGCGTTGTGTCCACGCACGAACACCGGGACATCCGCCCCCAGCGACAGTCCCAGCGCCTCAAGCCGCTCGCCCGGCCAGCCAAGGCCCCACAGTCGATCGAGCGCCACCAGCACGGTGGCCGCATCCGACGACCCGCCGCCCAAGCCGGCGCCGGCAGGAATGCGTTTTTCGATGCCGATATCGACACCTTGTGCGCAATTTGCTTCTTTTTGCAGCATCTTCGCAGCACGTACCAGCAGGTCGTCGGCTTCTGCGACGCCCGGCGCCCCGGCCCCGACCCGCCGCACCTGCCCATCCGCACGCGGCCGCAGCCGCACCTCGTCACCCCAGTCCAGCAGGCGAAACACGGTCTGCAACGCGTGGTAGCCGTCGGCGCGACGCCCGATGATGCGCAGGAACAGGTTCAGCTTGGCGGGCGCGGGCCAGTGGCTCCACCCTGCCGCCTCACGGTCGTCGCTCATGGCCTGGGGTGGCTCATTCCAGCCCCCAACGCTCGACCAGCACCTTCACCCGGTCGGTACCGCGACTGGCCGTGATCCGGTGGGGCATGGGCAGGCGGCTGAACGGGTCCGTGCGCCAGTCGTCGTAGTCCAGCACCCACCCGCCCTGCTCGATCCGGCGCGGCAACAAGTCGGCGCCGACGCCGGTGCGCGGCGCCCCGAACTGCGCCGGATCCGCCTCGATGCCACGCATCCAGCAGCCCAGCGCGTCCAGCGGGATCTCCCAGCCGGTGGCCTCGCGCAGCAGCCGGCCGGCATCGTCGCCCTGCAACCTCCCCTGCGGCCCGCCGCTGAGGGTGGCACCGGCGCGATTGCGCTCCAGCAGCCAGCCCTGGCGGGTGATCGGCGCCGACAGCAAGAGCCGCAACTCGCCGGCGCCCTGCGTCCATTCGATGTTGCCGCTGCCGCCGTCGCGTCCGTTCGACAGCGCGAAGCGACCGGTCATGGCCCAGGCCGGCGCGCCGCAGGCATGCGCCTGCAACCCGAGCGCCGCGGCACGGGTGCGTTGGGCGGCCTCGCCCGAGGCGGAACCGAAGTCGGGCGATGCGGGCGGCGGCAGGCTGGCGCAGCCACCCAGGCAGGCGGCGGCAAGGAGGGCCAACCCAGGCCTCACGCGCCGGTCTCCCGCAACGCCCGCTGCAGCGAGCGATTGTCCGGGTCCAGCCGGCGTGCCTCGTCGAAATAGTGGCGCGCCTCGTCCTTGCGGCCGAGCGTCCACAGCACCTGGCCGAGGTGGCTGGCGATGTCGGGGTCCGGCTGGAGCGCATAGGCCTGGCGCAGGTGGTCGACCGCCTCGCGCACGCGCCCCAGGCGGAACAGCACCCAGCCATAGCTGTCGATGATCGCCGCGCTGCCGGGCTGGGCCACGCGCGCGCGGTCGATCAGCTGCAAGGCCTCCTGGTAGCGGTCGGTGCGATCGGCCAAGGTGTAGCCGAGCGCATTCAGGGCGTCCACGTCGTCGGCGTCGATCACCAGGATGCGGCGGAAATCGGCTTCGGCCTTGGCGATGTCGTCGCGCCGCTCCCACAGCAGGGCGCGCGAATACAGCAGCGCCTTGTCGTCGGCGAAGGCCGCAAGGCCGCGCCCGTACGCGTCGAGTTCGCCGGCGTCGTCGCCGTCCTTCAGCCGCAACTCCGCTTCCAGCAGGTAGGCATCGCGCTGCGCCTCCTCTTCGACCGTGGCGTCGGACTGCAGCGCGCGCAGGGCATCGAAGGCGGCCGGCTTGCGCCCGAGCGCGTGCAGGACGCTGGCCCGGCGCAGGCGGGCCACCGACTGCGCCTCCGCGCCGGGCACGTTCTCGTACCATGCCAGCGCTTCCTCGTCGCGATCCAGGTATTCGGCGACCTGCCCAAGCAGCAGGCGCCGCCCCGGCGACGGGCGCGTCGCGCCGGCCTTCAGTTCCTCGTACAGCGCCGCCAGCCCGGCCTTGTCCTTGGCCTTGTCGAGCAAGAAGGCGCGCTGGCCGTAGCGGGCATCGTCCTGGGGCCCCTGCGCGAGCAGGCGCGCGGCCTCGGAAGGATCGCCGAGGGCATCGTATTCGGCGGCGATCGACAGCCGCAGCGGCGGCGGCAGGTCGTCCTGCGCGGCCAGCCCGGCGAGCACTGCGCGGGCC
>JAFLEC010000296.1 GCA_017302095.1 Lysobacterales bacterium
GCCACCTCACCTGCAAGCCCCAACGGCAGACAGAAGGACGGCGCCGATTCCGTCCGGTTGTAGTGGGCCTGGGCAAACCTGCCCAAGCTACCAAGAAACCTGAGCATGGCTAGCTGAAGCGCGTCGTAATCCCGGCTGCGGGCAAAGCCTGTCTCGTCCAGATCCTCGCCGTCGGTGGCGGTCCAAGCCCAAGTGAACTGCACGTCACGGGCGATCCGGTCCAACATTTCCACGACTGCCGCATGGAATCCGGGTCCTAGATTGGAACTGCGGAAAGCGACCGTGATCCGATTTTCCCTGATTGCGAATTCGACCGGATCCCCGATGGGGGTCAAATATACGTCAAGGCTCTGGGGATCGGGGCGATCCAGCGTACAGAGCGGCCCCAATCCCTGAGAAGCGGCCCAAGCACGGGCGGATTCTTCGATCTTCCTTAGGGTGTTCGTTGAAGACAGCTGGAAGAAGCGGCCCTTAGGCAGGGAAGTGCTGTAGGCCGAAACATCGATTCCCATTCTGTCCTAACCCCAAAGCTGCGGGCTGGCTGGGTGGATATGGCGGTCGTCATAGACCACCGCAGGGTTGCGGTCTTCGGCCATATCGGCAGGTCCGTCAAGATCCGACCAGTCGGCCCGCTGCGCCACCAGCACCGCGGGCGCCATGGCAAGGCTGGTCGAGATCATGCAGCCGACCATCACCTTCAGCCCCAGCCGCCGCGCCTCGTCGCGGGCGCGCAGGGCCTCGGTCAACCCGCCGGTCTTGTCGAGCTTCAGGTTCACCACATCATAGCGCCCCAGCAGGCCGGGCAGCGAGGCCGCGTCATGGGCGCTTTCATCGGCGCAGACCGGCAGCGGCCGGGCGATTTCGGACAGCATCGCGTCGGCGCCTTGCGGCAGGGGCTGTTCCACCATCTCGACGCCCAGGCGGAGCAGATGGGGGGCGAGGTCGGTATAGACCTCGGGCGTCCAGCCTTCATTGGCATCGACGATCAGCCGCACCTTGGGCGCACCCGCGCGGACCGCCTCGATCCGGGGCATGTCCTCGGGCGTTCCAAGCTTGACCTTCAGCACGGCGCGATGGGCGTTGCGGGCGGCGGCCGCGCGCATCTTCTCGGGCGTGTCCAGCGACAGGGTGAAGGCGATCTCAACCGGATGCGGCGGCGCAAGCCCGGCCAGGTGCCAGACCGGGCGGCCGGAGACCTTGGCCTCATGATCCCACAGCGCGCAGTCAAGTGCATTGCGTGCCGCGCCGGGCGGCAGGCACCCCGGGGCCGACCCGCCGGACTCATCGCGGCGCGCCGGCCAAGGCCTCCACCTGAACCAGGCAGTCGTAGAAGGTCGGCGCGCGGCCGATGTCGGTCAGGCGCTGCGAGGTCAGCGCGTTCACGTTCGTGCGGTCCGGGGCGAGCTTGCGCCACCAGACGCCGAAGCCGTTGACCACGCCGCTGCGTGCCCGCGTGCCCACGCGCGCGCGGCAGGTGGTCGCGCCGCGGTCGTTGAACACCCGCACCATCGCGCCGTCGACGATGCCGCGCGCGGCCGCGTCGTCGGGATGGATCTCCAGCGCCGGCTCGCCTTCGGCGTCGCGCAGGCTCGGCACGTTGACGAAGCTCGAGTTCAGGAAGTGGCGCGCCGGCGGCGAGATCATCGCCAGCGGATAGCGCCGCGCCAGTTCGGGTGCCGAGCGCACGCTCTCGTGGTTCGGCACGTGATCGGGCAGGCCGAGGCCGGGCGCGTCGGCCTGCACCCGGCCGTCGCGGGTCGGGAAGCCGCCGTCGGCGAACGGCGCCTCGGGCAGCGGCAGCTTGACCCAGCCCGCGCGACGCAGTTCGTCGAAGTCGACCGTGCCCGGCCGGAACGCCTGGCGCGCGAGCGCCTCGTCGTCGTCGGCGAAACACGGTTCGTCGAAGCCCAGGCGCGCCGCCAGGTCGCGGAAGACCTGCGTGTTCGGCCGCGCCTGCCCCAAGGGCGCGATCGCCGGCTCGTTGATCAGCGCGTAGGTGTGGCCGTACGAGGTGTGCACGTCCAGGTGCTCGAGCTGCGTCGTCGCCGGCAGCACGAAGTCGGCATGGTCGGCGGTGTCGGTCAGGAAGTGCTCGAGCACCACCGTGAACAGGTCCTCGCGGGCAAAGCCGCGCCCGACCCTGGCCCCGTCCGGCGCGACCGCCACCGGGTTGCTGTTGTAGACCACCAGTGCGTCGATGCGCGGGCCGAAGTCGGTCGAGGCGTCGCGCAGCAGGTCGTCGCCGATCGTCGCCATGTTGATCGTGCGCGGCCGCCGCGCGCCGAGCAGCTCGGGCCGCTGCAGCGCGGCGTCGTTGCGCACGCCGGCAAACCAGCCCGAGCTGGACAGCAGCAGCCCGCCGGCGCGGTGCCGCCAGGCGCCGACCAGGCACGGCAGCAGCGCGACCAGCCGCACCGCGTTGCCGCCGCCGTGCACGCGCTGC
>JAFLEC010000297.1 GCA_017302095.1 Lysobacterales bacterium
CCTTGCGCACGCTGGTGGTGGCCAGCGACAGCGTGGTGATCGCCATCCCGCCCTGCGTGTACTTCACGTCCGGGTCGTTGCCCAGGTTGCCGACCAGGATCACCTTGTTGACGCCGCGTGCCATGTCCGTCCTCGAATCTCTGCCGCCCGGTTTGGGCGCCTTGCATTGGATGATACCAGCGCCCCCCGGCGCAGCCGGCGGACCCTGCGGGCACGGGTCGGGGAATCCCCCGCACCGCCTATAATCGCGGGTTCCCGACGCCGGCCTTGCCCATGCCCGATACCGCCAGCCAGCCCGCGCCGCCCGACCTGCGGGCGATCCAGGCCCTCGCCGCGCCCGAGATGGCGGCGGTGGACGCGCTGATCCGCCGCCGGCTCGCCTCCGACGTGGTGCTGATCAACCAGGTCGCGGAATACATCATCGGCGCCGGCGGCAAGCGCCTGCGGCCGATGTTGCTGCTGCTGGCGGCGGGCGCGCTCGGCCACCGCGGTGCGGATGCCCACCAGCTGGCGGCGGTGGTCGAGTTCATCCACACCTCGACCCTGCTGCACGACGACGTGGTCGACGAATCCGACCTGCGGCGCGGGCGCAAGACCGCCAACGCGGTCTGGGGCAATGCCGCCAGCGTGCTGGTCGGCGACTTCCTGTATTCGCGCAGTTTCCAGCTGATGGTGGAGCTGGAGCGCATGGACGTGCAGAAGATCCTGGCCGACACCACCAACACCATCGCCGAGGGCGAAGTCCTGCAGTTGCTGCACGTGCGCAACCCGGACACCGACGAGGCGGCCTACCTGCGGGTGATCGAACGCAAGACCGCGATCCTGTTCGCCGCCGCCACCCGCCTCGGCGCGCTGCTCGCCGGGGCAGACCCCGGCACCCAGCAGGCGCTGCACGACTACGGCCTGCGCCTGGGCTATGCCTTCCAGATCGCCGACGACGTGCTGGACTATGCCTCCGACGCCGACACCATGGGCAAGAACCTCGGCGACGACCTGGCCGAAGGCAAGGCGACCCTGCCGCTGATCCACGCGATGCGGCACAGCGATGCCGCGGTGCGCGCCGAGCTGCGCAGGATCGTCGAGCACGGCGAGGTCGATGCCTTGCCGGCCGTGCAGGCCGCGATCGCCGCCTGCGGCAGCCTCGATTACAGCCGCGAACGCGCACGGGCCTATGCGCGCGAAGCGATCGACGCCATCGCCGTGCTGCCCGACAACGATTTCACCGCGGCGCTGCGCGGCCTCGCCCACTACGCGGTCGGCCGCGACCACTGAACCATCGCGGCCACAGGTTCCGGCGCGCTCAGTCCGCCGCGAACCGCTCGCGGAAGAAGTCGTCCATCATCCGGTAGGCGCGCTTCGCCGCGCGTTCGTCGTAGCGGCAGTTGCTGGCCGGGTCGGTGCCGGCGCTGGCCTCGGCGAAGCAGTGCACCGCGCCGCTGAAGTCGACGAACTGCCAGTCCGCGCCGGCCGCGTCCATTTCCTTCTCGAAGGCCAGGATGTCGGCATCCGACACCGCCTTGTCGTCGGCGCCATTCAGGACGAGGACCGGGGTCTTCACCGCGGCCGCGGTCGGCGACTTCGCGCCCGGGGCCAGCCCGCCGTGCAGGCTCACCACGCCGGCGAGGTCGGCAGGGCGAAACTGGTGGGCAACACCAGCTTCAGGAGGACCAACCCCCACGCCGCGTGCCGCACGGACGCGCGCACCCGCCGGGCCAGCCAGCGGTCGACCCCCATCAGCAGCAGGATCAGCACCCCGGCCTGCCCCGCCATCGCCCACGCATGCGCATTCCACGCCGCCCCGGCCCGGTTCAGGCATTCGATCAGCGTCTCCATGGCGGCCTCCTAGGTTTCCGTCCGGCGCCGCTTCTCGCGGAGGAGCCGCTCCAGTTCGTCCAGGTCCCTCGACGACAGCCCGCGCGTGTCGAGCAGGCACTGCACCATCGGCGTCAACGCCCCGTCGAAGGCATGCCGCAACGCGTACCGCACCTCGCCCTCCTGCGCCTCCCCCCGGGTCACCCGCGAGCGGAACCAGGTCAGCTTCCCCTCCTTCACCGCCGAGAGCAGCCCCTTCCCGACCATCCGGTCGAGGAGGGTCCGGACGGTGCTGTAGGTCCAGCCGGTCTCGGGCGCGACCCGGCCCTGGACCTCCGGGGCGGTGCACGGCTCGCGCTCCCAGACGGCCTTGATGACGCGCCACTCGGCTTCGGTGAGTTCGATGTCGGGTTTGGGCATGGCGGGGACGGCGCCAATCTCTACAAGCGTAGATAATCCGGCAAGCGTTTTCTCTACGTTTGTCGAGATTCACCCCTCCCCGCCCCGGCGGCGACTCCGGCCCCTTTCCTACTCCCGCGGCCCGTCATGCCCGCAGCCGCACCAGCTCCCGCCCCTCCCGCAGCACCGGCACGCACGCCGTCACGTCGCACCGAAGGCAGTACGCCACATCCTCCGCCAGGTCGGGCATCGCCAGCAGCCGGCGCGCGTTCGCCGACCGCTCCGCCCCCAGCGCGGGGTCCGAG
>JAFLEC010000298.1 GCA_017302095.1 Lysobacterales bacterium
CGGGAGACGGGAATCGAACCCGCGCTAGTAGCTTGGAAGGCTACAGTTCTACCATTGAACTACTCCCGCGCCGGGAGCCCTGCCTGTGTTGCGCCGGTGGCTGGTAAGGCCGCCGGGTACCGCGAATCCGGGTGGAACTGGTGGAGGGAGGTGGATTCGAACCACCGAAGGCGTAAGCCAGCAGATTTACAGTCTGCCCCCGTTGGCCGCTTGGGTATCCCTCCGATTGTCCTCGATGGCGGGTGATGAAGCCCTCCAAAGAGCCCGCAATTTTGACCGCCGCTCGCTGGGCTGTCAACGGTCCGCGCGCGGAAATTTGCCCGGGGCCGGATCGGCATCCGGCGCGCAGGCCGCCGCCGCGCTCAGACGTTGAAGCGGAAGTGCAGGACATCGCCCTCCTGCACCCGGTATTCCTTTCCTTCCAGGCGCAGGCGGCCGGCGTCGCGGGCACCCGCCTCGCCGCGGTACTTGACGAAATCGTCGAAGCCGATGGTCTCGGCGCGGATGAACCCCTTCTCGAAGTCGGTATGGATCACCGCGGCCGCCTGCGGGGCGGTGGCGCCCGCCCTCACCGTCCATGCGCGAACCTCCTTCACACCCGCGGTGAAGTAGGTCTGCAGGCCCAGCAGCTTGTAGGCCGCACGGATCAGGCGGTTCAGGCCCGGCTCGTCGAGGCCGAGGTCGGTCAGGAAGGCGTCGCGGTCGGCATCGTCGAGCTGGCTGAGCTCTTCCTCGATGGCAGCCGAGACCGGCACCACCTCGGCGCCTTCGGCGACGGCGTGCGCACGCACCGCATCCAGGTGCGGATTGCCCTCGAAACCGTCCTCCAGCACGTTGGCGACGTACATCACCGGCTTGAGGGTCAGCAGGAACAGCTCGCGCACCGCGACCTTCTCGTCCTCGTCGAGCCCGACCGAGCGCGCGGACTTGCCCTGGTCCAGCGCCACCCGCAGCTTCTGCAGGACCTCGATCTTCGATTTGGCGTCCTTGTCGCCACCCTTGGCCACGCGCTCGTAGCGGGAAATCGCCTTGTCGACCGATTCCAGGTCAGCCAGCGCCAGCTCGGTGTCGATGGTCTCGATGTCGGCGATCGGGTCGACCTTGTTGGCGACGTGGATCACGTCCGGGTGCTCGAAGCAGCGGACCACGTGGCAGATCGCGTCGACCTCGCGGATGTGGGCCAGGAACTTGTTGCCCAAGCCCTCGCCGCTCGCCGCGCCCGCCACCAGGCCGGCGATGTCGACGAACTCCACCGCGGTCGGCACGACCTTCTGCGGCTTGACGATGTCGCTCAGCGCGACCAGGCGCGGATCCGGCACCGGCACCACCCCGACGTTCGGCTCGATGGTGCAGAACGGGAAGTTGGCGGCGGCGATGCCGGCCTTGGTCAGCGCGTTGAAGAGGGTCGACTTGCCGACGTTCGGCAGGCCGACGATGCCGCATTTGATGCCCATGTCGCGTCTCGCTCCGTTGCCGCACGCGCCAGCGGCGCATGCAAGGGAAATCAGTGCGGGCGCGGCGTGTGCAGCCGCGTCATCGCATCCATGAAATTGCCGGTCACGGCGATCGGCAGCGCGTCGAGCGCGTCGTCGATGGCGCGCAGGATCGACGCCTCGTCGTCCTTGCCGGGCCGCCCGAGGACCCACGGGGTGACCTTGTCCTTGTGCCCCGGATGGCCGATGCCGACCCGCAGGCGGTGGAACTCGCCGTGCCCGAGCAGGCGCATGGCGTCGCGCAGGCCGTTCTGGCCGCCGTGCCCGCCGTCGAACTTGAGCCGGGCGACGCCCGGTGGCAGGTCCAGCTCGTCGTGCGCCACCAGCATCTCCTGGGGCTCGATCTTCCAGTAGCGCAAGGCCGCCGCGATCGACTTCCCGGAGAGGTTCATGAAGGTGGCCGGCTTCAACAGCCAGACCGGCTGCCCGCCGATGTCGACCTTGGCGGTCTCGCCGAACAGCTTGGTTTCCAGCCCGAACCGCGCACGCTCGCGCTCGGCCAGGGCGTCCACAAACCAGAACCCGGCGTTGTGCCGGGTTCGGGTGTGTTCGGGACCGGGATTGCCCAGCCCGACGATGAGGCGCAAGCCTGCCATCGGCACGATGGTCCTTCGGGCTCAGCCCGGCGCGAGGGTAGCCCGCGCCGGGAGGGGCCGAAGGATTACTTGTCGTCCTTCTTGGCGGCCTTGGTCGCCGGCACTTCGGCGGCGTCCGGCGCGGCGGCGTCGACGTCCTCTTCCTTCGCATGCTTGGCGATCACGACGGCGACGTCGTGCTCCTTGCCCAGCTTCAGCTCCGGGATCTCCACGCCAGCCGGCAGCTTCAGCTCCGACAGGTGGATGATGTCGCCGACGGTCAGCGCGCCGAGGTCGACCTCGATGAACTCCGGGAGGTCCTTCGGCAGGCAGCTCACTTCCACTTCGTTCAGCTCGTGCAGGACCAGCACGCCCGCGGTCTTGCCGGCCGGCGACTTGTCCTCGTTGAGGAAGTGCAGCGGCACGCTGGCGCGCAGGGCC
>JAFLEC010000003.1 GCA_017302095.1 Lysobacterales bacterium
GGCGAAGTCGTCGACGGACATGCTGCCGAGGTCTTCCCCACCCCGCGTGCGCACGGAGAGCATGCCATTGTCCTTCTCGCGGTCCCCGACCACCAGCAGGTACGGCACGCGCTGCAGCGTGTGCTCACGGATCTTATAGCCGATCTTCTCGTTCCGCAAATCGGCGTCGACCCGGAACCCTTGATTTGCAAGGCTTTTCCGGACGCCATCCACGTAGTCGGCCTGGGCATCCGTGATGTTCATCACCACCGCCTGGATCGGCGCCAGCCACGCCGGGAACTGGCCCGCGTGGTGTTCGATCAGGATGCCGATGAAGCGCTCCATCGAGCCCACGATGGCCCGGTGCAGCATTACCGGGTGGCGGCGCTGGCTGTGTTCGTCCACGTATTCCGCGCCCAGCCGGCCCGGCATCATGAAATCGACCTGCATGGTGCCCAGCTGCCAGGTGCGGCCGATCGCGTCCTTCAGGTGGTACTCGATCTTCGGGCCGTAGAACGCGCCCTCGCCCGGCAGCTCCTGCCATTCCACCCCCGAAGCGCGCAGCGCGTTGCGCAGGGCGTCCTCGGCCTTGTCCCAGGTGGCGTCGTCGCCCAGGCGCGATTCCGGACGCAGCGCGATCTTGATCTGGATCTCGGAGAAGCCGAAATCGGCGTAAACCTTGAGTGCCTGCTCGTGGAAGGCGCGCACCTCGGACTCGATCTGCGCCTCGGTGCAGAAGATGTGGCCGTCGTCCTGGGTGAAGCCGCGCACGCGCAGGATGCCGTGCAACGCGCCCGAGGGCTCGTTGCGGTGGCAGGCGCCGAACTCGCCGTAGCGGATCGGCAGGTCGCGATAGCTGTGCAGGCCCTGGTTGAACACCTGCACGTGGCCCGGGCAGTTCATGGGCTTCACCGCGTAGGTCCGCTTCTCGGACTCGGTGAAGAACATGTTGTCCTTGTAGTTGTCCCAGTGGCCGGACTTCTGCCACAGCGAGACATCCAGGATCTGCGGGCAGCGGACTTCGCCATAGCCGGTCTTGCGGTACACGGCGCGCATGTATTGCTCGACCACCTGCCAGATGCTCCAGCCCTTCGGATGCCAGAACACCAGGCCCGGGCCTTCCTCCTGCAGGTGGAACAGGTCCAGCGCCTTGCCGATCCTGCGGTGGTCGCGCTTCTCGGCCTCCTCGATCTGGGTCAGGTAAGCCTTGAGGTCCTTGTCGTTCAGCCAGGCAGTGCCGTAGATCCGGCTCAGCATCTGGTTGTTGGAATCGCCGCGCCAGTAGGCACCCGCGACCTTCATCAGCTTGAACGCGCGCAGCTTGTCCGTGCCCGGCACGTGCGGCCCGCGGCAGAGGTCGGTGAATTCGCCCTGCGAGTACAGCGAGAGGTCCTCGCTGGCCGGGATCGACTCGATGATCTCGGCCTTGTAGGCCTCGCCGATGCCGCGGAAGAACGCCACCGCGTCGTCGCGCGACTTCACGCTGCGGCTGACCGGATGCGCTTCCTTGACGATCTTCAGCATCTCCGCCTCGATCGCCGGCAGGTCTTCCGGGGTGAACGGGCGCTCGTAGGCGAAGTCGTAGTAGAAGCCGTTGTCGATCACCGGGCCGATGGTCACCTGCGCGCCGGGGAACAGGCGCTGCACCGCCTGCGCCAGCAGGTGCGCGGTGGAATGGCGGAGGATGTCGAGCGCCTCCGGCGACTTCTCGGTGACGATCGCCAGGCTGGCATCGCGGTCGATGACGTGGCTGGCGTCGACCAGGCGGTCGTCCACCTTGCCGGCCAGGGTGCCCTTGGCGAGGCCGGCGCCGATCGAGGCCGCGACCTCGGCCACCGTGACCGGCGCCGCGAACTGGCGGATGGAACCATCGGGAAGGGTGATGTTGATCATGGCGTCGTGCTCCCCCGCGCGCTGGCGCGGGACGGGATGGTCGGAAACGAAGAAAGGCGCCGAAGCGCCTTTCGTGGGCCCGCGAAGATGCGGGCGCGAATGCGTCGGCAGGTTCAGCGGTGGGCGATGGTAGTGCTCATGTCGCACGCTCGGCCGGCGTTGCCGCGGGCCACCTGCTCTCGGGAATTGCCACGCCGGCAAGGCGTGGTGGGCGGTACAGGGTTCGAACCTGTGACCCCTACCATGTCAAGGTAGTGCTCTACCGCTGAGCTAACCGCCCGAAGGGGCGCGAATTGTAGCCCGATGCCGGCATCCGCGACAAGCGGGCGCGGCCGGCTCACAGGCTGGCCTCGCGCAGGCGCCGGATCTGGTCGCGGACGCGCGCCGCGTCCTCGAAGGCCAGGTCGCGGGCGTGCTGGTGCATCTCCTGCTCCAGCGCCTTGATCCGCGCCGCCTGCTGCGCCGGGCTCAGGCGCAGGTATTCCTGCTCGGGTTCGGCCACGCGCCGGGCCTTGCCCCTGCCCTTGAGCTCGCCGGGCTCCGGCCGCGCGCCTTCCATCACGTCGACCACCGCGCGCTGCACCGACTGCGGGGTGATCCCGTGTTCGGCGTTGTACTCGACCTGCCGCTGCCGGCGGCGGTCGGTTTCGTCCAGCGCCGCGCGCATCGAACGGGTGATGCTGTCGGCATACAGGATCGCCTTGCCGCGCAGGTTGCGGGCGGCGCGGCCGATGGTCTGGATCAGCGACCCGGCGGAGCGCAGGAAGCCTTCCTTGTCGGCATCGAGGATCGCCACCAGCGAGACCTCGGGCATGTCCAGCCCCTCGCGCAGCAGGTTGATGCCGACCAGCACGTCGAACATCCCGAGCCGCAGGTCGCGGATGATCTCCACCCGCTCCACGGTATCGATGTCGGAATGCAGGTAGCGCACCCGCACGCCATGCTCGGACAGGTATTCGGTGAGGTTCTCGGCCATCCGCTTGGTGAGTGTGGTGACCAGCACGCGGTCGCCCATCGCCACCCGCTCGCGGATCTCGCCGAGGAGGTCGTCCACCTGCGTGCCGACCGGGCGGATCTCCACCTGCGGATCGACCAGTCCGGTCGGGCGCACCAACAGCTCGATGACCTCGCCGCCGGCCTCGCGCAATTCGTAGGGACCCGGCGTCGCCGAGACATAAACGCTGCGGGGCGCGCGCTCCTCCCATTCCTCGAATCGCAGCGGCCGGTTGTCGAGCGCGGATGGGAGCCGGAAACCGAACTCGACCAGCGTCTCCTTGCGCGAACGGTCGCCCTTGTACATCGCGCCGATCTGCGGAATCGTCACGTGCGATTCGTCGACCACCAGCAGCGCATCCGACGGCAGGTAATCGAACAGCGTGGGCGGCGGCTCGCCCGGCGCGCGGCCGGTGAGGTGGCGCGAGTAGTTCTCGATGCCGTTGCAGTAGCCAACCTCGGCCATCATCTCCAGGTCGAACTGGGTCCGCTGCGACAGCCGCTGCACCTCGACCAGCTTGTTCGTGGCGTACAGCTGCTCCTGGCGTTCGCGCAGCTCGGCCTTGATCGTCTCGACCGCCGACAGCGTGCGCTCGCGCGGAGTCGCATAGTGCGTCTTCGGGTACACGGTGTAGCGCGGCAGCCTGCGCAACACCTCGCCAGTCAGCGGGTCGAACATCGACAGCTGCTCGATTTCGCCGTCGAACAGCTCGATCCGCAGCGCCTCCAGGTCGGATTCCGCCGGGAACACGTCGATGGTCTCGCCGCGCACCCGGAAGGTGCCGCGGTCCAGCGCCATCTCGTTGCGCGTGTACTGCAGCGTCGTCAGGTGGCGCAGCAGCTCGCGCTGGTCGATGCGCTCCCCGCGCGACAGGATCAGCCGCATCGACAGGTAATCCTCGGGCGCGCCGAGGCCGTAGATCGCCGACACCGTGGCCACCACGATCGTGTCGCGCCGCGACAGCAGCGCCTTGGTCGCGGACAGGCGCATCTGCTCGATGTGGTCGTTGATCGAGCTGTCCTTCTCGATGTAGGTGTCGCTGGACGGGACGTAGGCCTCGGGCTGGTAGTAGTCGTAATAGCTGACGAAGTACTCCACCGCGTTGTGCGGGAAGAACGAACGGAATTCCCCGTACAGCTGCGCCGCCAGCGTCTTGTTCGGCGCCATGACCAGGGTCGGCTTCTGCACCGCCGCGATCATGTTGGCCACCGTGTAGGTCTTGCCGGAGCCGGTCACGCCGAGCAGCACCTGCCGCGCCAACCCGGCCTCGAACCCCGCGACGAGCCGTTGGATCGCCTGCGGCTGGTCGCCCGCCGGCTGGTAGGGCGACACCAATTGGAAGCGGTCCTGCGCGGTGGACAGGTCGAGGTCGGACGGCGTGGCCTGGGGCATCGGCGGGGGAATCGATGGGCAACCGATGAGTGTACGCCCGATGCCGGGTCTGGCCTGTCGTCGTCGGGTTGCAGGACCCGGGGTTTTCTTACGGAGCGAAGCATCGACCTCTGATCGCCACCGCGCTCGCCCGCGCGCAGGGTGGACACCACCGCCTCGGGTCACCGACATGCCGCGCTCAGCCTCCGGCTTCACCCTCGTCGAACTGGCCATCGCCCTCTCCGTGCTCGGCATCATGGCCGGCGTGGCCTTGCCCTCGATGCAGCGCTTCATCGAACACCAACGCGCCTCCGCGGCCATCGGCTCATTGATGAGCCACATGTCGCTGGCCAGGATGGCCGCGATCAGCCGTAACCGACGCACTACGCTGTGCCCGTCCACCGACGGCCTGGCTTGCGATGCCGGTACCGACTGGAGCAGCGGCTGGATGCTATTCGTCGACGAGAACGGCAATCGCAAGGCGGACGCCGCCGACGAGGTGTTGCGAACCGATCTGGAACCAACCAGCCGGCACCTACGGGTGGCGAGCACATCTGGTCGCCAGCAACTGCGCTATCTGCCGGATGGCCGCAGCGCCGGGGCCAACCTGACAGTTTCGATCTGCAGCCGGGATGGCCGCCTCCTCGGCCAAGTCATCGTGAACAATGCGGGGCGTCCGCGCAGCGAGCGTCCCCGCCGGGCCACCGCCTGCCCTGCGTAAGCCCGGTCCCATTTTCCGAGAGTCAAGGCGCTTGCCCCTTCCGGGCTGGACGCCTACAATGCGCTCCCCCGCCCGAATAGCTCAGCCGGTTAGAGCACTTGACTGTTAATCAGGGGGTCGTTGGTTCGAGTCCAACTTCGGGCGCCAAACTTCGCAAAAAACCCGCCTCTCGGCGGGTTTTTCGCTTTTGCGAGGTCCGGATGACCGCGGCTCGACTTACCAGCATCCGGCCGTGGCGGGGCTCTTGGTCCCAGCCTGGTTGATGCTGAGCATTCCGCAGCTGTCGCCCGATTGCTTGCCGGTGGGGGTAGCAGTGAGGGTGTATGCCTTCGAACTGGCGCCTGGCCCTGCGAAGTTGTAGAACGAAGCGACCTCTGGATCGCAGATTGCTCTGAGTTGCACGATATCCGGTGAACCCCCAGCGTCGTAAGCCAGCGCGCTTGTATAAAAACGCTCCATGCGCTGGGCCATTGCGGTCAAGCAGGCCGCGCCAGCCGCACGCCGCGCCTTGCGCTGGTGCTCGTTGTAGCTCGGCAACGCGATCGAGGCCAGGATCCCGATGATCGCAACCACCACCATCAACTCGATGAGCGAGAACCCCTCCGCGCGCGTGGCGGTTCGCGGCATGGCCAGCATGTGCATGTTCTCCATCAGTCGGACCTCAGTTCACGCCAGGACACGCGGCCCCAGCTCTTCCGGGTAATGCCGCCGGCACCGGGCTTCTCGGCGCTGACCGATCCCCCCGTGCCGCCCACGACCAGCTTGCCATCCAGGAAGATCGGCAGGGTCGGCATGCCCACGCCGAAGTTCACCGAGCCCACCGGCACGCCGCCGACCATCGTGTCATCTGTCTTGCCATCGCCGTCCAGGTCGAAGAAGGAGGAGCCGGCACTGGTTCCGGTGAACGCATCCAGGGCATTGATGTAGCCGGTACCGGATGCCTCGCAGGCATCCCCCTCGGGGATCATGCTGGCCGTCACCAGGATGTTCGCGACGACTTGGGCATCCTGCACGACCCGCTCGCCACTGCCGGGCAGGTTGACGAACCAACCCTTCTTGTTCGCGGGCAAGCTGGCCTTGGCCTCGAAGGTCCGCACCGGATAGCCATCCTGGCTTGCACCGGTGTTGCCGATGGTCCGCTTCACGAGGTCGCTGTAGGCCACGGGGTTAGCGCTACCGTCGTCGATGAAGCCATACATGCTTTGCGCCAACGGCGTCTTGTCGTCCGCCTCGGTGGTGGTCATGAAGCTGCCGGTGCCGAGGAACACCCAGCGCTTGAATGTACTGGGCTCGGTCGCCACGGTCACCGCACCGGTGATCGGCTGGGCCGTGCCACTGCCGTCATTGGACTTGGCGGTGAACAGACGGGTTGCAGTCCAGCCGCCAGGCGAGGCACTGGTCAGGTCGAAACGCCAGACGTTGCCCAGGCGGTCGCCCGCATAGGCATAGGACACCGTCTTGCCGTCGGGGCCCAGCACCGCCGTCGGCGCGGCGAGGCCATTCGGGGTCGAGGACGACCCGACTCCGGTATCCACCTCGCCGATGACCGCGCCAGTCTCCGCGTTCACGACGATCAGCACGGCCTTGTCGTTCGGGCTGTTGACGCCGTTACCCAGGATCGCGGCGACGACGCCGGTCTTCACCTTGGCCAGCACCGGGCGCCCCGTCACCAGGCCCATGTTGTTGCCCGGGGTTTGCGCGCGCTCCCACTTCACCCCGCTGCTGTCGAAGGTCGACGGGTTGGTGACATTCAAGCCGAACAGGCCACGCCCCCCCTTGCCCAAGGCACCAACGAGCAGGTTCTTCCCAGGGGTGAGCTTGCGGCTGGTGACAACGACGGGACCATCGACGAAGAACTTGTGGGTGTAGTCCCCGCGGCTGAGATCGCGCAGGTTCGCCATGTTGATGATCGACGGGACATAGGCGAACAACTCCTGTCCGTTCGATGCATCGAAGGCATGCAACATGCCATCGTTCGCACCGACGTAGAGGGTCGCGGTGTCGTCGACGTAAGCGGGCGACGACCCGACGATGTCGCCGAGCACGCTGGTCCGGCTCCTCAGCAAGCCACCGTTGCGCTCTTCATTGGATGCATCGCCCTTGAGGTAGCTGGCATTGGCGCTGCCGGTCACTGGGTAATCGACCGGACCGCCGGTACGCGTGAGCGTGGCGATCTGCGTGGAGGTCGGGAACACTTGGCCGCTGCTGCCATCGAAGGTGTAGACCTTGCGGGTCGCGACCGCCGGGATCGACGCGCTCCAGGCGAGGGTGCTCGGATTGTTGTTCGCGTCCAGGGTCCAGGCCTTCATGGCGCCGGTCCACAACCCCGAGGTGTAGCTGGCGCTGAACACCTTGCCGCCGGTCCGGATCGATGCGGCGTTGGTGGCGACGTTGGAGAACGAACTGGTGCGCTGGCTGATGGTGGCCAGCGCCGCGTTCAGGCCTGCGGTGAACTCCGCCGGATTGGCGGCCGATACGAACGCACCCCGACCGTTCAACGCGGCATGCAGGAGGTCGTCGATGCGATCGGCGTCTTCGCTGTCGGTCGGATCCGCCCAAGAGGGATTGGCTGGCACATCACCGATGTCCTGCCACCCCTTCTTGCCGCTCAGGCCGATCGAAATGCCGAAGGTCACCATGTGCTGCCAGAACGCAGGATCGCTGGACGTGGTCGGAACATTGTTGACCATGTTGGTCTGGGTGCGCAGGTCACGCTTCCAGTAATACATGGCGATGTCGGCGAGGGTCTGGCTGTAGGAGTCGCGGTACGGATTGGCCGCCGTGTAGGTGTAGGACTGGTTGTTCGGCCCGGTGATCTGGGTGCCGTTGCTGTTATCGGCATTGCCGACATCGACGGTCCCGCTGTTCCAGTAGCCATCGGTGGTCAGGATGGTGAAGTTCTGGCGGCAGGAGTACTGGCTGGCCGTCGCCTGCGGGCCATAGGGGCCGGTGCTGGCCGTGCTCGAGAAATACTCGCCGGCGCTGTCGAGCGCGGACTGCAGCGGCGTGCCGTTGCTGGCCTGCGCAGCGTAGAGGCGGCGGTACCAGGTCGTCCGCGTGGTGGTGCTCTCGTTGCCGGCGGTGTTCGGATCGTCGATGTTGTCGACGAAGCGGCCATCGTTGCCGTCGGTCACCGGGATGTCGAAGTCGTTGCGGTTCCAGATGGTGCGGAAGCCCACGCGTGCCTTCGCGCCAATCGGACGGAACGCATCCGCGGCGCCGCCCTTGGCGGCCTTGGAGCGGGTACGGAAATACGAATACCAGGTGGCGAAATTGGTGCGCTCGTCCGCCTCGCTGCGGCCGGTCGGCGTGGCATCGGTGCAGTTGACCCAGTCCGTGCTACCAGACCCGCTGCCGCAACGATTGGTGGTGGCGTAACGCACCGACAGGATCACGTTGCTGTAGTTGGAAGCACGGTTGATGCCGATGTACCACATGCCGGATTGCGGGTTGGATAGATCGCCATCGTTGTTCGCATCGCAGCGCTCGTTGTTGCTGCCGCCGTTGCTGCGGCAGGTGTACGTGCTCGTCGACGGCCAATTGCCGCGGCGGACATACAGGTCGGCACCCGATCCCGTGGGATTGTTGCCGCTCAGGGTGACTTCGAGCTGGGTCACGCCGCTGGGGAGATTGAAGCTGTAGACGTTCCGCATGCCGCCGCTGGATGCGGATTGCGCGCCCGGCAACCCGGGCGCGGTCGTCCAGCTCGTCACCACGGTTCCGAACTCCGCGCGCTGGACGCTCAGGTCGGTCAGGATCTGGTAACGGTGGTAGTTGGCGACGTTCGTCAGGTAGGCGGTATCCGTCCGGTTCACGTCCTTCGGGACGTAGAACGTCTGGGTGTTGTCGCTGAGATCGATCGACCCGCCGTTCGTGCCTGCGCCGGAGTTTGTGATGTAGGTGTTGCTGTCGTATGCGGAGGTGTAGGACGTGCCGCCACTGAGGCGGTTGCCGTCGGGCCCCATCCACGGCTGGTAGGTGACCGCCGGGTTGTAGTACAGCGTGTTGGTGACGTAGCTCTGGTCGTAGACGGCGTTGCGGTTGGTGCTGGCGCTGTCGTAACTGCTGTTATTGGTGCGGTTGTCGCCAGTGGGACCGCTATCGATGTCGCCGCCGCTGATCTCGGTGATCTGCTGGTTGTACATGTAGCGCCAGGCCATCGATCCCGAGTCATCCAGGATGAACAGGATGTTCGGCGCCACCCGGTTCGCGGTGGTCAGCGGCTCGTCCGGGATGGTGATGCCGGCATGCACCGGCAAGGCCAGGATCGTGGCCAGGCATGCTGCGGGGAACACCCACCTCGAGCTGGCTTGGGCGGACGGAATGCGGCGCTTGTTCATGGCAGGAGCCTTCATGGGGTCACAGCGTCGGGAAGCGATAGATGACGTCGGATTGCAGGGTCACGGATGCGCGGCCTTGGGCTTGGCTGCGCGCGGTGATGCGGTACATCGGCCCCAGCGTGCTGGTTTCGGATGCAGGTACCACGCCACCCGTGGACATATGGCTCTGGTTCTGGCCGAGGTACTCGATCCAGTACTGGGTGGTGGTATCGGGCACGTCCGGATCGGCAGCGCCCAAGGTGGGTCCATTGCGCCACACGGCCTGCGCCTGCGTGGTGTAGGTCGGGCACACGCTGTAGGTCGCACAAGCGCCCGCCACGGTAGCTGGCTGCTGCGTGCTCCAGTCGACCCCCGACCCGGCGCCCAGCCAGTCGCGCGCTGCAACCAGCGCCGCCTCGGTGGCCTGGGTCGCCAGGCTCCGGTCGTACATGTTGGCGCTCATCCGCTCCTGCATCGCGGCGCTGCGCAGCACCGCGATCCCGAGCACGGACATCACCACCAGCAGGATCAGGACCACCAGCAGCGACATGCCGTGCTGACTGCCGGCAACGGAGAACTTCCCTAGGCGTCGATTCATGGTGCTCGGCTCCTGATGCTCGCTGCGGTGGCGATCGTGCGATCGACATTGCGGGTCTCGCCCGGGTTCTGGGTCGGCATCACCGCTCGGATGGGCATGCTGATCCGGACGGCGTCGACCCGTTGCATGTCGCTCGGCGTCCCCACGTACGCGTTCGGATTACCGCCTGACGCCTGGTGATAGGTCAGGGCCAGGCTTCGCACGCCATCGGCCACTTCCTCCGCGGCCCCACCGGAACGGGACACGTAGAGCGAGCTGCCGGTGGCGCGGCCGTTCGCCTGGGTGAACCAACGGTTGCTGCGCAACCGCGCGATCGAAATGCTGCCCGGATCCGCGTTCGCAGTGTCCTTGGGATCGAACGGGAGGGACGCGCTGAACGTGATGGTCTGACCCGACACCGACGCCACGGTGGCGAAGCCGGTCATCGCCGCATTGCAGACCATCACGATGTCGTTGGCCTTGAACACGTCCGATGCCGCCGGCGTGGCCTCGACCAGGGTGACGGAATTGGCCGACGCGCTGCCTGCGGCAACGCGATAGGACAAGTCATCCGAAGATGTGGTGGTGAGCTCCGTCGCGCTCCCGGCCAAGGGCGCCCGGAAGGCGACGCTGTGCGTGTCCGCGCCCATCACCAACGACTCGCTGGAGCAGGCCGACCCGCCGGTTGCACGGAGATCGCGGGTCACCATCTCGTAGGCGGCGCGGGCATTTTCCTGCACGCGGTTCTGCCCTTCGTTGGCGCTGTAACTGCGCTGGTTCGACTGGAACACCGCGATCGCAGCCCCGAGCACGATCAGGCCCAGCACCATCGCGATCATCAGTTCGATCAAGCCGAAGCCGGCGAACCGCCGGGAACGGCGCATGACAATGCCCGTGCGACTCATATCCGCGCCTCCGTGACGATCGTCCGCGCAGCGCCACCCTGGTCGGCACCGGCGCGCGAATCGTCCCACTCCACGGTGATCACGCAGGCATTGGGGCACCCCGCGATCGTGCCGCAGGTCGTGGCACCGGGGATGCTGGCCTGCAGGGACGTGATCCAGTTGTCCACGTCGTTGCCCGCGAGCGTGGTGCCGTTGGTGACCGCGCATCGCTTGCCCCCGGTGTTGTAGTTGGCTGCATTCGCCCGGTTTGCGCGCATGGCCTCGATGATGGCGTTCGTCGCCATCACGACCTGGCTGCTCTCGAGCGAGCTCTGCCCGCCTCGCAAGGCCATCGACTGCATCGCGGCGATGCCCAGCAAGCCGATGCCCAGCACCAATACCGACACCATCACCTCGATCAGGCTCATGCCAGTCACCGCACGTCGACCCACGCCTGGCGCATGTCCGCAAGGTGTGTTCGTTGCGCACGCATGGAAAGCATCATGGATCATGGGCAGGCACCACCACCGTTGGACTTGGAAATACTGGAAACGCCGCTGATCATCACGGTCACCGCGCGCCGGTTGTCGCCCGGGTTGCTGACGGGCATGCAGGTCGTCACCGCAGCCTGCGCGTCGATGCGGCCCGAGGAACGGAACACGATGCCGGCCGCCGGCCCCGACACCTGCAGGCCGCCGGCAGGCGTCTCGTCGCGCAGGATGTCGATCGTGTTGACCGTGCCCGGATCGCGCCCGCGGACGATCCAGCGCGCCCACGCCGTCCCGCCGGAGCAGGTCAGGCCGTCGGTGGAACCGCACAATGTCACCGGGACGTTGCGGCGCACGGCCTCGCTACGAGCCAGTTGCACGGCCGTCTGCAGTTCGCCGGCCGCGCCGTTCAGGCGATAGGCGTTGACCAGCCCGGTCATCGCGGGCACCGCGACCACGGCCAGCACGCCGATGACGGCCACGGTGACCATGAGCTCGATGAGCGTGAATCCGGCGCCCGGCCGGGGGTTGCACGCGATGTGATCCCGATGCGGCATGCTGCCTCCACTGTGTTGGCGCGGCTAGGCTAGGGGGAGGCCGGCAACCGTGCCAGCCGTAGCCGATGGGCGGCGCATGGGACGGCATGGGCGGCAGCGGATGCCGCTAAGATCGGGCGCCACGTGGGCAATCGCCATCCATGAGCCCGACCGCCACCAGCCCCCTCGACGCCCTCTTCCGCCCGCAGGCGATCGTCGCGACCATCCTG
Organism: Lysobacterales bacterium; assembly: GCA_017302095.1. GTDB lineage: Bacteria > Pseudomonadota > Gammaproteobacteria > Xanthomonadales > Xanthomonadaceae > Thermomonas. Next base: position 11,993 of record JAFLEC010000003.1, read on the forward strand.
GTAGGCGAGGCCCTGGCGATCCTGTTGGCGCTCGCGCCGGCCCGGATCGCGGATCGACTGGTGCTGTTCGGCTTGGTGTCGCTGGCGGTGCAATGGGTGTCGCTGGGTACCCTGGCCCTGCTCTACCTCCTGCGCGCGCCCTTGGCACGGCTGGCGACCGCGCGACTGGCATGGATGGCATTCGGCATCTTCCTGGCCATGTCAGCCCTGGTGTCGTGGGGCGGCATCCTGCTGGTCGAAGTCGCCGATCCCCTGGCCGAGGCCCGACCGGCGTTCCTGCTGCGCTGGACCGGGATCGCCGTGGTGGTCGGCCTGCTTGGGTTGCTCGCCTACCAGAACTACTGGCGAGCGCGGCAACTGGCCGTGCGTGCCAAGCAGCTCGAACTGGAAGCCCTGCAGGCGCGCATCCGCCCGCACTTCCTGTTCAACACGCTCAACACCGGTGCCGCGCTGGTCCATGCCCGCCCGGACGAGGCCGAACGCGTCCTGCTGGACCTGGCCGATCTGTTCCGCACCGCATTGCGCGGTCCGCAGGAGATTCCGCTCGTCGAAGAACTTGCATTGGCGAGGCGGTACCTGGACATCGAGGCGCTGCGTTTGGGCCAGCGCCTGGTCGTGCGCTGGCAGCAGCCGCCGGAACTCCCCGACATCGACCTCCCCGCGCTCTCGATCCAGCCACTCGTCGAGAACGCGGTGCGCCACGGCATAGAGCCCCGCCGCGACGGCGGCACCCTCGACCTCAGCGTCCGCATCAAGGGCGATGCCGTCGAAGTGATGGTGGCGAACGACCTGCCCGATGCCGCTCCGGCCGCCGCGGGGCACGCGATCGGCCTGGCCTCGTCGCGACAACGCGTCGAAGCGCTGACCAACGGAAGTGGCCGCCTCGAATCGGGCCTCGAGCAGGGCCGCTACGTCGCTCGCGTGGTAGTGCCGATCCGGGAGCGCCGCGAGGCGCCTCAGGCCACCACGCGGTAGCACGGGCGGTACTCGCCCGAGATCTTCATCCGTCGCTGCTCGACGAAGGCACGCAGCAGGCTGTCCAGCGCCTGCATGATGTCGCGGTCCCCATGGATCTCGAACGGCCCATGCGCCTCGATCCGCCGCATGCCGTCTTCCTTCACGTTGCCGGCCACGATGCCGGAGAACGCGCGCCGCAGGTCCGCGGCCAACTCGTGCGGCTTGCGCCCATGGTGCAGGTCGAGCGCGGCCATCGCCTCGTGGGTGGGATGGAACGGCTGCTGGAAGGTCAGCGGCACGTGCAACGCCCAGTTGAAGAAGAACGAGTCTTCCTGCGCGATGCGCTGCTCCCGCACCTTGCGGATCCCGGTGTCCATCAGGCGCGCCACCCGTGCCGGATCGGCGACGACGATCTCGTACAGCGACGCGGCCGCCTCGCCCAGGGTCAGGCGGATGAACCGGTCGATCTGCTCGAAGTACGGCGCCGCGCCGGTCGGCCCGGTCAGGATGAGCGGGAAGCGGCGACCCGCGTTCTCCTCGCGCAGCAGGATGCCGAGGAGGTACAGGATCTCCTCGGCGGTCCCCACGCCGCCGGGGAACACGATGATGCCGTGCGCCATGCGGACGAAGGCTTCGAGGCGCTTCTCGATGTCCGGCATGATCACCAGGTGGTTCACGATCGGGTTGGGCGATTCCGCCGCGATGATCCCTGGCTCCGTGATCCCGATGTAGCGGGTGCGGCGCCGGCGCTGCTTGGCGTGGGCGATGGTCGCGCCCTTCATCGGCCCCTTCATCGCGCCCGGGCCGCAGCCCGTGCAGATGTCCAGCCCCCGCAGGCCGAGCTCGTAGCCGACCTGCTTGGTGTAGACGTATTCCTCGCGCCCGATCGAATGGCCGCCCCAGCAGACCACCAGGTTGGGATCGCCAGGATGCAGGACGCGCGCGTTGCGCAGCAGGCGGAACACGGCATCGGTGATGCCGGACGAGCTTTCCAGCTCGGCCGCGAACTCCGGGCCGAGCTCGATGGCGGTATAGGCGAGGTCGCGCACGACCGCGAACAGCAGCTCGGCGACGCCGCGGATGATGTGGCCATCGACGAAGGCCATCGCCGGGGCGTTGCGCAGTTCGATGCGCACGCCCCGATCCTGCTGCAGCACCTCGATGTCGAAGTCGGGGTACAACTCCTGCGCGGCGCGCGGGTCGTCGGAGGCGCTGCCGCTGGTCAGCACCGCGAGGGCGCAGCGGCGCAGCAAGTCGTGCATGCCGCCGGAGGCATCGCGCAGGCGCGCGACTTCCTCGCGCGACAGCACGTCGAGGCCGCCCTTCGGGTAAAGGTGGGTGTTGACCGTCGGCAAGACGGAGTCGGTATTCAAGCGGGCCGCCGGCTGCGGCGTCATCGTCGTGTCGTCCATAGACCGCCCACTTTAGCCCAGATGCGCGTCGCGTTCGCACAAAAAAAAGCGGCCGGGTTGCCCCGGCCGCCTGGGTGGCGAATTGGTACTGGGATCAGAACTCGTACTTGAAGCCGACCTGCACCGACCACTGGGAGATGCCGTTGGTCTGGCCGTCCGCGTCGGTCGGGATGCCCAGCGCGGACGCCTGGCCGAACTCGCTGCCGCTGCGGAAGCTGTACACGTACTTGCCGGTGGCCTTGTCGATGCCGACCAGGGTGGCCACGGCGACGTTGCCGTTGAAGCCGTAGTCGTAGATGTGGCCCCAGTCCTTGTTCAGCATGTTGCCGATGTTCTGGACGTCCATCCACAGCTTGGACTTGTGGCCCTTGAAGAAGCCCGGCAATTCCTGGCTGATGCGCAGGTCGAAGGTGTTCACCCAATCGGCGCGGAAGTCGTTCTCGCGGGCGTAGGTGCCCTGGAACGAAGCCAGCTCGCCCTGGGTCGCCATGTACTCCCAGAACTTCGTTTCCATCTGCGCGGCGGTGTAGGTGGTGCCCGACACGGTCACGCTCGGCACGTACACGCCCGAGTTGTTGATGGTGCCGAACAGCACGTCGCCACGGCCAGCCGGGACGTAGAAGAGGTCGTTGAAGGTACGCGAATCGCCGTTGGCGTCGCCCGCGAAGATGTAGCTGTACGGACGACCGCTGCGGCCTTCGTACACCAGGCCGATCTGGGTCTCGTAATCGCCGAAGAACGCGTGCTTCCAGTTCAGCGAGCCCGAGAAGCGATCCTTGATCTCGTAGCGCGCGGTGCTGACGTCGTCCTCGTTGATGTTGAACGCGTACTGGCCACCGTAGCCGGAGCCGGCGGTCGAGCTGGTCAGCGCGCCCACTTCCTCGGCGTTGGTGTAGGTATAGGCGATGTTCCAGGACCAGTCGCTTTCCAGCGAGAACGGCTTGTTCAACGAGACCGTCAGCTGCTGGCTCTGGCCCTTGTCGGTGTTGTCGAGCAGGAACACGTCGCCGAAGTAGCTGTTGCGACCGAAGCGGTTGTTCGACGTCGACAGGAAGTTCGGAGCGGCCGGGTTCCAGTACAGGCGGCGGCCATACGGATCGACGTAGCCGGGGCCGACGTTGAGCGACTTGTAGAAGATGCCGTTCTTGACATCGGTCAGCAGGACTTCGGCCGACGCGACCACGCCATGCCACGGCAGCTCATGGTCGAACGCCAGGTTGGCCTTCCACACGGAGGGCAGCTCGAAGTCGTCGACGATCGCGTTGACGTTGCGCACGCCGGCGCCGGCGGCCGGGATCGACGGATTCAGGCCATCGGCGGTGAATTGCACGCCGTTGTCGCAACGACCGTCGCTGTTGGCATCCACGCACACCAGGTTCTGGTAGGAGGTGTAGTTCATGCCCGTGCTCTGGTAGGCGTTGCCCACCCAGACCTGCGGCGCGTCACCCTGGAACAAACCGAGCCCACCGCGCATCTGGGTCGGGCGGTCCCAATCGAAGGTGTAGTTGAAGCCGAAGCGCGGCTGGATCACGTACTTGCCGCTGTACGTGTTGCTGTTGTCGAGGCCGAAGCCGCCGTTCGGGCAGGACGCGGGGCCGGTGTTGTTGGCGACCCGGTCGGACGCGAAGCAGGCGTTGTAGGGCGGGTTCGGGCTGGTGGTCGGGCGATCACCGCGCAGGCCGAAGGTCAGCGTCAGGTTGGAGTTGACGTACCAGGTGTCCTGCACGAACAGGCCGAGGTTCTTGTTGTTGTAGCGGGCCGGGATCGCGTCGGGATCGGTCGGGTTGGTCTGCAGGTCGTAGTCGAAGTAGACGCCCTTGATCAGGTTGCTGTAATCGGACACTCCATTCACGTTGGGAACGTAGAAGCTGTAGTTGCCCCACGAGTCCTGCAGGAAGAAGTTGTAGATCTCGCTGTCGCTGTACTCGGCACCGAACTTGACGTCGTGGTTGCCAAGGGTCCAAGTCGCGGAAGCGAAGTAGTTCCAGGTCTTGGTCAGCAGTGCGTTGCCCATCGAGCTGCGCTCGGTACCCAGGCGGATGAAATCGCCGTTGGTAACCGCCGTGCTGGCGTTGTTGTCGTCGAAGTAGACCTGGATGGTCGGCGCAGTCGTCGGGTTGACGCGGACCGCAGAATAGTCGCGGTAGGACACCTTGAACTCCGTGGAGAAGTTCTCGGTCCAGTCGCTGAACACCTGGCCGACGTAGCTCTCGACCGACTTGACGTGGTCGTACCAGTTGGAACTCAGCGAGACCGCAGTGGCGCTGGAGCCCTCCGGTCGCACGCGGGTCTGCTCGAGGTTGCTGTAGCGGAAGTTGGCGCGATGGTTGTCGCTGATGTTCCAGTCCAGCTTGAGCGCGTACTCCTCGAGCTCGGTGTTACCGTTGCCGGTGGTGTCGCCGGCGTCGAAGCCCCACACATCGCTGGCGATGCGCTGGACTTCCGCCAGGTCGTTGGCGTCGAAGTCGCCATCGGCGCGCATCAACGGGGTGTTGGTCAGGTCCGGGCTCGGCTTGCCGCGCTTGAACTTCTCGTAGTTCGCGAAGAAGAACAGCTTGTCCTTCATGATCGGGCCGCCGAGGGTGAAGCCGTAGGTCTTCTCGTCGGTGAACTCGGTGAACGGGGCGCCGGTGAGCGGGTTGTCGCCGAACCAGTCGCCGTCGCGGAAGGTGCCGTACACCGAACCATGGAACTCGTTGGTGCCGGACTTCGTGACCGCGTTGACGTTCGCGCCGGCCGCGCCGGCGATAGTCACGTCGTAGTTCGACAGGCTGATGTCGATCGCCTCGATGGCCTCCATCGACACCGGCTGGCGCATGGTCGGCATGTTGTTGCCTTCCAGCCCGAAGGTATCGCTGGCGGACACGCCGTCGATGGTGATCTTGTTGAAGCGCGGGTTCATGCCGCCGGCGCTCATGCTGCCCGAGGCGCGGTCGGTGAACGCGACGCGCGGATCGAGGCGCATGAAATCCTGGATGTTGCCGTTGATCGACGGCAGGTTCTTGATGTCGTTCTGGCCGACGCTGGTGCCCGCGCCGATCTTGTTGGCGGAGAACACGGAGGCCTCGGCCGAAACCACCGCCTGCACGGCGCCCAGCGTGGTGACGTCGTTGTTGAGGTTGGCATCGACCGTGCTGACCTGGTTCAGCGCGAGGTAGACGTTCTCCTCGCTGTCGGCGCCGGCGCCGGCCTTGGTCACGGTGACCGTGTACGGGCCACCGACGCGCAGGCCGCGCGCGGCGTAGCGACCGTTGGCATCGGTGGTCGCGCGGCTGACCGTGCCCGATTCCACGTGGGTGATGGTGACCTCGGCGCCAGCGACCGGCTTGCCGTCGGCGCCGACCACGGTGCCGCCGATGCCGGAGGACGTGCTCTGCGCAAATGCGGGGGCCGCGGCGAGCGCGAGCATCAGGCCAAGCGACAGCTTCGACAGCCGCGCGCGGTTCGGGTGAGTCATGGCGATAACCTCATTGATCAACGGAAGATGGAAACAGCAGACGATGCACGGCACGAGCCGACACGTCCGCCCTGCGACGGTTGTCGGCGAATTCTGGATCCCAGCCCCATGCGCTGCCGCATGGGTTCACCAAAGTTTAACACGGTAGACCGGGCCGATGACGGTTTCGTGACAGCCGGCGAGGCCATGCAGACTGCCGCGGCGGGCGCCCCCGTTCAGCCCGTGGCGCGAAGGTAGCCAGTGATGCCGTCGAGGAGCATTTGCACGGAAATCGCCACGATCACCATGCCCATGAGCCGCTCGATGGCGGTCAGGACGCGCGTACCCAGCCATTTCTGCAGGTAGGTGGCAGAGAACAGGATGACTGCGGTCGCCCCCCAGGCCAGGGTCAGGGCCAGCATCCAGTCGCCCATCCGCGCCGGCTCCTGGCTGCCGAGCAGCATCACCGCCGCCATGCCGGAGGGGCCTGCGATCATCGGGATGGCCAAGGGAACGATGAAGGGTTCGCCCCCGGGCACCTCGCCCATCACGCCGTCGGCGGTGGGGAAGATCATGCGCAGGCCGATCAGGAACAGGACGATGCCGCCCGCGATCGAGACCGACTCCTGGCGCAGGTGCATCAACTCGAGGGCGTACTGCCCGCCCCAGAGGAACAACATCAGCACGCCCAGCGCGATCAGCAGTTCGCGGGCGAGGATCCGCCGCTGGCGGGCGGGCGGCAACGACTTCAGCAGCCCCAGGAATACCGGGATGTTGCCCAACGGATCCAGGATCAGGAACAGCAGCAGGGCGGCCGAGGCGATGGTCATGGCGATGGCTCAGCCGACATCGACGATGCGGCCGCGCGCATCCGCCGCGGCGCCGGACAGGAGTTCGACACAGGCGGCGGCATAGGTGTCCGGCGACTTCGCCAGCAGGTCGGTGTTGGGCTGGAAGGCGCGGCCCCGCAGGGCGGTGCGCATCGGGCCGGGACGGATCCCGCTGACCCGCGGCCCATGTGCGCCCAATTCGGCCTGCAGCATCGGCACCAGCGCGGCCTGGGCGGCCTGGGCCAGCCCGTAGCCGCCCCAGAACGCGCCGTCACTACCGGTACGCGCCGGATCGTCGATCGCGAACACGACCGCCCCCGCGTCCGATTTCGACAGCAATGGCAGGCACGCCTGGGTCAGCCACCAGCGCGCGGTCAGGTCGACGTGGATGGCGCGTGCGAAATCGGCCGGATCGGTGTGCTGCAGGGGGGTCAGGCCCTTGAACTCGGCCGCGCAATGCAGGACGCCGTCGAGCCGGCCGAACGCCGATTCGAGGCGCTGCTCCAGTTCGTCGAAATCGTCCGGCGACGCTCCTTCGAGGTCGAGGGGATAGAGCGCGGGCTCGGGACCGACGGCCTTCACCGCATCGTAGACGCGGTTCAACTGCGCCGGCTTGCGGCCCAGCAGGACCACGGTGGCACCGTTCGCCGCACAGGCGACCGCTGCGGCCGCACCGAGGCCGCCGGCGGCACCGACGACCAGCACGACCCGCTCGTGGAGGGAGGCAGCCGCGCTCACGCCTTCTGCGCGTCCGCGACCAGCCGCGCCAGCTCGCCGGATTCGGCCAGCTCGACGGTGATGTCGCAGCCGCCGATCAGTTCGCCGTTGATGAACAGCTGGGGGAAGGTCGGCCAGTCGGAGTAGCGCGGCAGGTTGGCGCGGATCTCCGGTTCCTCCAGCACGTTGACTGTGTGCATCGGATTCGCGCCGGCCGCGCGCAGCGCCTGCACGGCGCGGCTGGAGAAGCCGCACATCGGGAACTGCGGGGTGCCCTTCATGAACAGCACGATGGGATGGCCTTCGACTTCGGCCCGGATGCGGTCTTCGATGGACGACATGGCGATGCTCCTGCAATGCGGCGGCCCGGTAGCGCCGGCGGCGATCGACGGCGCGTCGACGCGGCGACAACGGACGGTGGGGATAGAATGTGCCCATTGTAAGTCTTCGCGCGGCCCCGGCCGCACCCACCGCCCTCCACCGGAGTTACCCGTGGCCATCGAACTGCCCGCCCTGCCCTACGACCGCACCGCCCTGGAACCGCACATCTCGGGCGAGACCATCGACTTCCACTACGGCAAGCACCACCAGGCGTACGTGACCAACCTCAACAACATGATCGCCGGCACCGAGTTCGCCGACATGTCGCTGGAGGAGATCATCCGCAAGTCGCAGGGCGGCATGTTCAACAACGCCGCGCAGGTGTGGAACCACACGTTCTACTGGCATTGCCTGTCGCCGAATGGCGGCGGCGAGCCCAGCGGCAAGCTGGCCGAGGCGATCAACGCCGCGTTCGGCAGCTTCGAGAAGTTCAAGGAAGAATTCACCAAGACCGCGGTCGGCACCTTCGGATCCGGCTGGGGCTGGCTGGTGCAGCGCCCGGACGGTTCCCTGGCCTTGGCCAGCACGCCGAACGCGGCCACCCCGCTGACCGGCGAGGACACCCCGCTACTGACCTGCGACGTGTGGGAACACGCCTACTACATCGACTACCGCAACGCCCGCCCGAAGTACGTCGAGGCGTTCTGGAACCTGGTCAACTGGGACTTCGTCGCCGGCAACATGAAGTAAGCCGCGGCGCTTCGCGATGCGAAAACGGCCGGAGCGATCCGGCCGTTTTCCGTTTGCGGGGGAGCGATTCAGCGCAACGCGGCGACGACCGGCGCGACCTGTGCCTCGCGCCCGAGCGCGGCGCCGACGCGCGCCAACGCATCGGCGAGTTCCACCGGAGAATCCGCACGCAGCGTCGCGTGCCCGACCTTGCGGCCTTCGCGGGGCGACTTGCCGTAGTCGTGCCAGTGGCCGCCGGCTTCGCGCAGGACCGGGCCGGCATCCGGCATCGCGCCGATCCAGTTGAGCATGCACGCCAGTCCGATCATGCGGGTATCGCCCAGCGGCAGGCCGAGCACCGCGCGCAGGTGGTTCTGGAACTGGCTGGTCTCGCTGCCCTCGATCGTCCAGTGGCCGGAGTTGTGCACGCGCGGGGCGAGCTCGTTGGCCAGCAGCACGCCGTCGCGGCAGAACAGCTCCAGCGCGAACACGCCGACGTAGTCGAGCGCTTCGGCCAGCTTGCGCGCATGCGACAGCGCGCTCGCCTGCAAGGCTGCATCGACTGCGGCGGGCGCCAGGCTCGCCGACAGCACGCCGTCGACGTGCCAGTTCTCGGTCAGCGGCCAGGCGCGGAATTCGCCATCGCGACCGCGCACCGCGACCACCGACAGCTCGCGCTCGAAGTGGACGAACCCTTCGAGGATCAGGCCGACACTGGCCGCCTGCGGCCCCAGCGCGGCCCACGCCGCATCGACGTCAGTCGGCGACTTGATCCGGAACTGGCCCTTGCCGTCGTAGCCAAGGCGGCGGGTCTTGAGGATGCAGGGCGTGCCCAGGCGGCCCACCGCGGCATCCAGCGCCTCGCGCGACGGGATGTCGGCGAACTCGGGCACCGGGATGCCGAGCTCGCGGAACAACGTCTTCTCGGCCAGCCGGTCCTGGGCCACGGCCAACGCACGGGGGGTCGGGAACACCGGGACGCGCTCGACCAGCCAGCGCGCGGATTCGGCGGGCACGTTCTCGAAATCGAAGGTGGCGACATCCACCTGCGACGCGAATTCGGCCAGCGCCGCCCCATCGGTGTAGTCGCCCACGACCATCGGCGCGAACTGGCCGGCGCAGGCGTCGGCGACGTTGTCGAGCACGCGGAAGCGCAGGCCCAGCGGTGCGCCCGAGAGCGCCATCATGCGGGCGAGCTGCCCGCCACCCAGGATGCCGACGGTGGTCATCTAGGTGCGCGGGTCGTCGTGGTCGGCGACGTCCGCGGTCTGCCGGGCACGGAAGCCGTCCAGCGCCGCGCCGATCGCCGGGAACTCGCGCGCGAGCATGGCCGCCGCGAACAGGCCCGCATTCGCCGCACCGGCATTGCCGATCGCGAAGGTGGCCACCGGGATGCCGGCCGGCATCTGCACGATCGACAGCAGCGAATCCATGCCGTTGAGCGCCTTGCTCTGCACCGGCACGCCCAGCACCGGCACTGCGGTCTTCGCGGCCAGCATGCCCGGCAGGTGCGCAGCGCCGCCAGCACCGGCGATGATCGCGCGCAGGCCGCGGGACGCCGCGGACTCGGCATAGGAAAACAGCACGTCCGGCGTGCGGTGCGCGGAGACCACCCGCACCTCATGCGGCACCCCCAGCGCCTCCAGTTTCGCCGCGGCGTGCTGCATGGTCTCCCAGTCGGAACGGGAGCCCATCACGATGCCGACCAGTGGTGCCTCGCCTGCTGCTGCCATGCCGGACTCCCCGCGGCGATCCGCGTGCGCCAAACCGTTATTCTAGCGATCCCTCCCGCGCCCGGCACCGTCAATGGACCGCAAGTTGCTCGACATCCTGGTCTGCCCCGCCTCCCGCCAGCCGCTGGTGATGCTGGAGGCCACCGGGCTGGACGCGCTGAACCGGGCGATCGCCGCGCAGTCTGTGGCCCGCAACGACGGAACCCGCGAGGCCACGCCGCTGCGCGAGGCGCTGGTCACCCGCGACCGCAAGACCGTGTACCGCATCGACGACGGCATCCCGGTGCTGCTGGCGGAGGAAGGCATCGCCACTGCGCAGCTCGACGACTTCCCGCGCGCATGAACGCGGCGCGGTTCGCACCACCCCCGGCAGCCACGGTGGAGGCCGACGTGGCGGCCGCGCTGGCCGAGGACATCGGCCCGGGCGATGCCACCGCCTCGCTGCTCGAGGATCGCGCGGACATCGCCTACCTGCTGTGCAAGGAGGACTGCGTGCTGGCCGGCCAGCCATGGTTCGAGGCCTGCCACCGGGCGCTGGACCCGGCGGTGGAAATCGACTGGCGCTTCGGCGAAGGCGACCGCATCGCCAAGGGCACCGTGGTCGCCACCCTGCGTGGACGCAGCCGTGCGCTTGTCACCGCCGAGCGCGCGTCGCTGAATTTCCTGCAGACCCTGAGCGGCACGGCGACGATCACGGCTCGGCATGTCGACGCGGTGCGCGGCACCGGCACCACCGTCCTCGACACCCGCAAGACCATCCCCGGCCTTCGCATCGCGCAGAAGTACGCGGTGCGCGTCGGCGGTGGCGGCAACCACCGCATCGGCCTGTACGACGCGGTGATGCTCAAGGAGAACCATATCCGCGCCTTCGGCTCGGTGGCCGCCGCGATCGCGCGCGCGCGCGCCCTGCATCCCGCGCTGCCGTTGATCGTCGAGGTGGAGACCCTGGGCCAGTTGCGCGAGGCGCTGGACACCGGCTGCACGCGCATCCTCATCGACGACTTCGATGCCGCCACCCGGCGCGAAGCGGTACGCATCGCCAAGGGCGCCCCCTACCTCCGGCGCATCCCGCTGGAGGTCTCGGGCGGCGTCGACCTAGCGGGCCTGCGCGCGATCGCCGAGGACGGCGTCGACTGCATCTCGATCGGCGGCCTGACCAAGCACGTCCACGCGATCGACTTTTCGCTCAAGCTCGGGCCGCCGCCCACGGCGTGATGGCGCCTTGCGCGCGCCGCGTGCCGCCACCACAGTAAGCGGATGCCCACCCTCCTGCTCCTGATGATCGTCGGCGCCGCCGGCTTCTTCCTGTTCACCGCGGCGCGCGCCGCGGCCGAGCGCGCCGCCGAGATTGGTCGCGATGCCTGCCAGGCGGCCGGCGTGCAATGGCTGGACCAGTCCGTGCATGCGACCGGCATGCGCCTGCGCCGGCGCGAGGACGGCTGGCTCGGCATCGAGCGCACCTTCCGCTTCGAATATTCCGAGGATGGCCACGATCGCCATGTCGGGCGCGTGGTCCTCTTGGGCGACCGGCTGGTCGGCTTCAGCGGGCCGAGTCGCGCCGCGCAGGCGGTGGTACGCGACTTCCCGCTGCACTGAGCCGGCGCACGCCGGGCCACGCAGCGGCCCGGACGGTCACTTGACGATGCGCAGGTGGCCGCCGCGCTTGGGCGGGTCGGGAGTATCGTCGCCGGGACCTTCGTCAGGTGCCCTTGGCGCGGAGGCCATCGGTGCATCGACCTCATCCGGCGGCAAGGTGCCTTGCGGATCTTCCGGCAATGCCATGCCATGGCCGGTTTCGCGGGCATAGATCGCGATCACCGCCGGCAATGGCACCAGCACCGACTGGCTGACACCGCCGAAACGGGCGGTGAAGCCCAACGCGTCGTTGCCCATCTCCAGCCGCGCCACCGCGCGCTCGGCGATGTTGAGCACGATCCGCCCGTCCTTCACTGCATGCGGGGGGACGCGTACACCCTGCTGGGTCGCATCGACCAGCACGTGCGGGGTCATGCCGTTGTCGACGATCCATTCGTACAACGCGCGCAGGAGGTATGGGCGATGGCTGGTCATCGCCGGCGGCATCGGGTCGGCCATGTCATGCGTCCTTGCGTCGCGCGCCGCCGATCACTGCGGCAGGTCGCGCAACTGTTTTTCCTGGTCGGTCAGGCTGCGCAGGAATCCCGGGTTGCGGAAGATGCGGTTGCCGTAGTCCTCGATCGCCTTGCCGTCCTTCGGCAGGCCGACGCCGAGGGCGTCGAGCCGCCAGATGATCGGCGCCATCGCGCAGTCGGCCAGGCTCATCTCGGGGTTGAGGAAGAACTTGCTGGCCTTGAACAGCGGGATCGAGGCGGTCAGCAGTTCCTTCAGGCGCTTGCGACCGGCCTCGGCCTGCTGCTTGTTGCCCAGCTGGATCGCCTGCACCTGCGGTACCCAGTCGTGTTCGATCCGCAGCATCGCCAGCCGCAGGCGCGCGCGCGACAGCGGATCGACCGGCATCAGCGGCGGATGCGGGTAACGCTCGTCGAGGTACTCGCTGACCACGCTGGCCGCGTACAGCACCAGCTCGCGCTCGACCAGGGTCGGCACGGAGTGGTACGGGTTCAGGTCGATCAGGTCTTCCGGTGGATTCTGCGGATCGACCGGGATCAGGTCGTAGGTGACGCCCTTGGCGGCGAGCACCAGCCGCACGCGATGGCAGAGGACGTCGTCGACCGAGGAAAACAGCGTCAGGGCGTTACGCATGCGCGGACTCACAGCCATCATCAGGACAACTCCCGCGCCCGGTCCCCGCCGGACGCACCCGCGCCGCCCGCACGATGCGGGCAGCCGCCAAGCGTCGTTCCCCGTGCTGCGCGTGACGCCGCGTCAGTGAACGTCCCGCCAGTATTCCTTCTTCAACAACCACGCCATCAAGGTGAAGAAGGAGAGGAAGAGGATCACCCACACGCCGAGCGCCGGCCGCTTCAGGGCCGCCGGCTCGCCCGCGTACTCGAGGAACGCGGCGATGTCGCGCACGGTCTGGTCGAACTGCTGCGGGGTCTGCGAACCCGCCTGGCTGATGCTGAAGCCTTCCACCGGCAGTTCGCCCGACGCGGTCTTCGCGCCGAACACCGGTTGCTGCAGGCCCTGCATCTCCCACAGCGGGTTCGGCATCGAGGCGTTCGGGAACAGCTTGTTGTTCCAGCCCAGCGGACGCGACTCGTCCAGGTAGAACGACTTCAGGTAGGTGTAGATCCAGTCGGAGCCGCGCACGCGCGCGATCACCGACAGGTCGGGCGGCGCCTTGCCGAACGCGGCCAGGCCCATCTCCGCGGTCATCGGCGAGATCACGTGGTCGCCGATCTTGGCGCCGGTGAAGTTCAGGTTGGCCTGCACCTGGTCCTCGGTCAGGCCGAGGTCCTCGCCGATCCGCGCGTAGCGGACGTACTTCAGCGAGTGGCAGCCGCTGCAGTAGTTCATGTACAGCGCGGCACCGCGCTGCAGCGAGGCCTTGTCGTCGAGGTCGGTGCCCGACTGCTGCAGGCCGCCGGTCTCGCTGGCGAGGGCGCTGGCGGAGATCAGCAGGCCGGCGGCGAAGGTCGCGGCGCGGGACAGGAAGGGTCGCTTCATGGCAGGCATGTCAGTCATGCGTCGTCACCCGTTCCGGCACCGGCTTGGTCTTGTCGAGCTTGGTCCACAGCGGCATCGTGATGAAGAACGCGAAGTAGAGGAAGGTCAGCACGCGGCCGATGATCGCCTCGACCGGATCGGTGCCCGGGCCCGCGCCGATCTTCGCCAGCCACAGGAAGCTGACCGCGAACACCAGCAGCATCACCCAGCTCAGCAGGCCGCGGTAGCGGTAGGACTTGACCGGCGACTTGTCCAGCCAGGGCACCAGGAACAGCATCACGATCGCGCCGAACATCACCAGCACGCCCCACAGCTTGATGCCGAAGAACGAGGGCACCACGCGGAGCATCGCGTAGTACGGGGTGAAGTACCACACCGGCTTGATGTGCGACGGCGTCACCAGCGGGTTCGCCTCGGTGAAGTTGTCGTGTTCCAGGAACCAGCCGCCGAAGGTCGGGGCGAAGAAGATGATGAAGGCCGCGATGATCAGGAAGAACCCGACGTAGAAGGTGTCCTTGACCGTGTAGTACGGATGGAACGGCACGCCGTCCGCAGGCGCCGTGGCCGACCAGCGGTTGCCCTTCGGGCCCTTCTTGATCTCGACGCCGTCCGGGTTGTTCGAACCGACCTCGTGCAGCGCGAAGATGTGCAGCACCACCACCAGCAGCAGGACCAGCGGCAACGCGATGACGTGCAGCGCGAAGAAGCGGTTCAGGGTGGCGTCGCCCGGGTTGTAGTCGCCCATGATCCATTCGGTCAGGCCGCCGCCGATCACCGGGATCGCGCCGAACAGCGAGATGATCACCTTGGCGCCCCAGTAGGACATCTGGCCCCACGGCAGCACATAGCCGAGGAAGGCTTCGGCCATCAGGACCAGATAGATGACCATGCCGAGCAGCCACACCAGCTCGCGCGGCTTCTTGTAGGAGCCGTACATCAGCCCGCGGAACATGTGCAGGTAGACCACGATGAAGAACAGCGAGGCGCCGGTGCTGTGCATGTAGCGGATCAGCCAGCCCCACTCGACGTCGCGCATGATGTACTCGACCGACGCGAAGGCTTCCGCCGCGCTCGGCTTGAAGTGCATCGTCAGGAAGATGCCAGTCAGGATCTGGTTGACCAGCACCACCATCGACAGCACGCCGAAGATGTACCAGATGTTGAAGTTCTTGGGCGCGTAGTACTCGGACATGTGCTTCCGGTACACCGGCATCATGCCGGGCGCACGTTCGTTGACCCAGTTCCAGACCGTGTCGACGCTGCGGGTGATGATGTTCGCCATGGCTTACGCGGCTCCCTTCGGATCGACGCCGATCACCAGCATGGTGTCGCTTTCGAAGTGGTACGGGGGCACCGGCAGGTTCAGCGGCGCCGGCTGCGCCTTCATCACGCGGCCGGCGAGGTCGTAGCGCGACTTGTGGCAGGGGCAGAAATAGCCACCCTTCCAGTCCGGGTCGAACGGCTCGGGCTTCACCTCGGGCAGGAACTCGGGCGCGCAGCCCAGGTGCGTGCAGACGCCCACCAGCACCGAAATCTCCGGCTTGATCGAACGGGTCGGGTTCTGCGCGTACTTCGGCTGGTCGGACGCCGCCGACTGCGGGTCGGCCAGCAGGTTGTCCAGCGACTTCATGACGTCCAGCATCGCCTTGGAGCGGCGTGCGATGAAGATCGGCTGGCCACGCCAGTTGATCACCATCTGCGCACCTTCCGCGAGGGCACTGATGTCCTGACTCACCGGCGCACCGGCGAAGCGGGCCCGCGCGCTGGGGCTCCAGGACTTGATGAAAGGCACCGCGGCGAACCCCGCCCCGACCGCACCGACCACTGCCGTGGTCCCGGTCAGGAACCTGCGCCGGCCGGTGTTGACCTCTTCGTTGGCCATCCCGCACTCCGAAAAATTGCCAAATTACGCTCGCGGGAGGCATTCGTTGCGCGCTGGCGCGCCGACTGGCCGCGAAGGACACGCAAGTGTAACGGAACGCTTAACGGGCCGACAATCCGCCCGTACCGTTGGCGGCGATCGGGTTGAGCACCCCGCGGTACCGCTCCGCCAGCACCCCGACGCGCTGGACGTAGCGCTGGGTCTCGTTATAGGGGGGGACGCCCTTGTACTTGTCGACCGCGCCCTCGCCGGCGTTATAGCCGGCGGCCGCCAGGGTCAGGTTGCCGTCGAAGCGCTTGAGCAGCCAGGCCAGGTAGCGCACCCCACCGCGGATGTTCTGGCTGGCGTCGAAGGCGTCCCCCACTCCGAAGCGGCGGGCCGTGGCCGGCATCAGCTGCATCAGCCCCTGGGCTCCGACCCGCGACAACGCCTTCGGGTTGAACGCAGATTCGGCGTGGATGATCGCGCGGACCACCGCCTCCTCGACGCCATGTTCGCGGGCGGCAGCACGGATTTCGTCCTGGTAGGCCGTGGTGTTCAATCGCAGGGTGCGGAAATTCACCCCGGGCTTGGCGCCGCAGGCGTAGCAGGTCTCCATGTAGCTGTAGCGGATGGTGCGGATGGAGGCGCCGGAGATGCCCGTCGGCCGCGCACTCGTGTAATGGCGGACGCCATCCTTCCCCGTGTAGGCATAGACCTGCCCGCGGATGAGTCGCGGACCGGCTGCCGGGGCGACTTCCGGGGGCTGGGTGGCGGTCGTGGCGGGCGCAGCGACGGCGACGCGATTCTGCTCAGGTAGATCCGACTCAGGCCGGGCATTGGCCGCAGGCCTGCTCGGCGGCTTCGGCTTGGGCGCACGCTCCGCCCTGTAGCTACCCACCAGCTTGCAGCGAGCGCCGGGGATCCGCTTGTTGGCGTAAGAGGTAATCCCGTCGGCACCGTCACAGCGGTAGACATTCCCTGCGACCGCAGCGGGCGCGGCCAGCGCGGCAAGGCACAACACGGCGAGGCGCACTCCCATCATCGCGGCAGTCTCCCCGCTCCCGTCCGCGCATGCAACTGATTGATTTTGCTGAACGGCACCCGACCATGGCCGCGGCCAGCCCGTACAATGCGCGCCCCGGCGCGGATTCACCGCCGTCTTCCCGGACCCAACCCATGCCCATGCCCCACCCCGCTGGCACGCCCGGCGATCCCGCTTCCCGCCCGCGCTCTGCGACCGGCAAGGTGTTCATCGAAACCCACGGTTGCCAGATGAATGAATACGATTCGGCGAAGATGGCCGACGTTCTGGCGGAACACGAAGGTCTTGAGCTGACCGACAACGTCGCCGAAGCCGACGTGATCCTGGTCAACACCTGCTCGATCCGCGAAAAGGCCCAGGAGAAGGTCTTCAGCCAATTGGGGCGCTGGCGCCAGCTCAAGCAGGATGGCAAGCCTGTGCTGATCGGCGTGGGCGGTTGCGTCGCTTCGCAGGAGGGCGAAGGAATCGTCAAGCGGGCGCCGTTCGTCGACATCGTGTTCGGGCCGCAGACCCTGCACCGCCTCCCGGAGCTGATCCGCGAACGCCGCCAGACCGGCCGGCCGCAGGTCGACATCAGCTTCCCCGAGATCGAGAAGTTCGACCGCCTGCCGGAACCTCGCGCCGACGGCCCGTCCGCCTTCGTCTCGATCATGGAAGGCTGCAGCAAGTACTGCAGCTTCTGCGTGGTGCCCTACACCCGCGGCGAGGAGATCAGCCGGCCGTTCGAGGACGTGCTGGTCGAGGTGGCCGACCTGGCCGCGCAGGGCGTGCGCGAGGTCAACCTGCTGGGGCAGAACGTCAACGCCTATCGCGGCCCGCTGGGCGACGGCGAGACCGCAGACCTCGCCCTGCTGATCCGTGCGATCGCCGGGATCGACGGCATCGGCCGGATCCGCTTCACCACGTCGCATCCGCTGGAGTTCAGCGATGCGCTCATCGAGGCCTACCGCGACGTCCCGCAGCTGGCCGACTACCTGCACCTGCCGGTGCAGTCGGGCAGCGACCGCATCCTGGCGGCGATGAAGCGCGGCTACACCGCGCTGGAGTTCAAGCAGAAGCTGCGCAAGCTGCGCATGGTGCGGCCGGGGATTTCGGTCGGCTCGGACTTCATCGTCGGCTTCCCGGGCGAGACCGACGCCGACTTCGAGAAGACCATGAAGCTGATCGAGGACGTCGGCTTCGACCAGAGCTTCAGCTTCATCTACTCCCGGCGCCCCGGCACGCCCGCCGCGGACCTGCCGGACGACGTGCCGGATGCGGTGAAGCACGCCCGCCTCTCGCGGTTGCAGGCGCACATCAACGCGCACAGTTTCGGGATCTCGCAGGCGATGGTCGGCAGCGTGCAGCGCGTGCTGGTGACCGGCCCGTCGCGCAAGGATCCGAACGAGCTGACCGGCAAGACCGAGAACATGCGGCAGGTGAACTTCGCCGGCCCGGCGCGGCTGGTCGGCCAGTTCGTGGACGTCGTGATCACCGAGGCGCTGCCGAACTCGTTGCGCGGTCGGGTCGTCACCGCCGCCTGAGCAGGGCCCGCGATCAGCGCGCCGCTTCGTAGACCGGCTTGCCGTCGACGTAGGTGGCGCGCACCGCGAGGCTGCGCAGCGCGGCATCCGGCACCGCCAGCGGATCCTCGGCCAGCACCACGAAGTCCGCGCGCTTGCCGGCGGCGAGGCTACCCAGCTCGCCTTCCGCGAAGCCCGCGTAGGCCGCGTCGAGGGTGAAGCCGCGCAATGCCTCGTAGGCCGTGAGCTTCTCCTGCGGCATCCAGCCGCCGGCCGGCTGGCCCGCGGCGTCGGCACGGCTCACCGCGGAGTACAAGCCGAGCCGCGGATCCACCGATTCGACCGGGAAATCCGAGCCCAGCGCGAGGCGCGCGCCGCTGTCGCGCAACTGGCGCCACGCATACGCCCCCACGATCCGCTGCGGCCCGACGCGATCCTCCGCCCATGGCATGTCGCTGGTCGCGTGGGTCGGCTGCATCGAGGCGATCACGTGCATCGCCGCCAGGCGCGGCAGGTCGGCGGCCGCCAGCACCTGCGCATGTTCGATCCGCCAGCGATGGTCGCCCGCCACGTCTTCGCCCAGCGCCTTGGCGTAGACGTCGAGGCTGACCCGGTTGCCGCGGTCGCCGATGGCATGGGTCGCGACCTGCACGCCGCAGCGCTTCGCCTTCGCGCTCGCGACCGCCAGTGCCTCGGGCGACATCACCATCAGCCCGCGATTGCCGTGGTCGTCGCTGTAGTCGTCGAGCATCGCCGCGCCGCGGCTGCCCAGCGCGCCGTCGGCGTACAGTTTCACCGCGCGCATCTGCAGGCGTCCCGAGGGATGCCGGTACAGCCCGTCGCGGCAGAGGGCCTCGAGCGCGGCGGCATCGCCATCGGCCATCGCGTAGATGCGCAGCGGCATCGCCCCGCGATCGGCGAGGCGCTGGTAGCGGCGCAGTTCGTCGAGGCTGATGCCGGCATCGTGCACCCCGGTCAGGCCGTGCGCGACCGCGGCCTGCATGCCCAGCGACAGCGCGCGCTCCAGCGTCGCCGCGTCCAGCGCCGGGCGCGCCTGGTCGAGCAGCAGCATCGCGTTGTCGACGAAGATGCCGATCGGCCGGCCCGCCGCATCGCGCAGGATCTTGCCGCCGTCGGGCTGCCAGCTGCCGGAGAGGTCGCGGCCGACTGCGCGCATCGCCGCGCCGTTAGCCCAGCCGGCATGCCCGTCCACCCGCGACAGCCAGACAGGACGCGACGGGAACACCGCATCGAGTTCGGCCGCCGTCGGGAACGCCCGTTCCGGCCAGTCGTTCTGGTCCCAGCCGCGGCCGACCAGCCAGGCGCCCGGCGCCAGCGTCTTCTCGTGCGCCTGCAGCCGCCGCAGCACTTCCTGCTTGTCGGTCGCACCGGTCAGGTCGGCTTCCATCATCGCCATGCCGAGTCCACTGACGTGCGCGTGCGCATCGACCAGCCCCGGCACCACGGTCGCATCGCCGACATCCAGCCGGTGCGCCTGCGGGAATTGCGCCGCCAACGCGGCGACCTCGCCCACCGCGAGGATCCGGCCATCGGCGTCGTAGGCCATCGCGCGCGCCAATGGCCGCGCCGCGTCCATCGTGTGGATGCGCGCGGCGCTGAGCAGGGTGACCTCTGGTTGCGCCGCCATCGAAGGGCTGGCGACGAGCAGGCACGAGAGCGTGTAGGCAAGCAGGCGCATGAGTCCGGGTCCACGTCGGTCGATGCGCCCGACTCTGCGCGAGCAAGCGCGCCGCCGCAAGCGCCAGCCGTCAGTCGAGGCGCTTGCGGAAGCGCAGCGTCGCCAAGGCCATGGTCGCGAGGGTGAACACCAGCAGCGCGACGGCGTCGGGCCACAGCTCGCCCACGCCGGCACCGCGCAGCATGATCCCGCGGATGAGGCGCATGAAGTGGGTGAGCGGCAGCACCTCCGCGATCCATTGCGCCGGCCGCGGCATGCCATCGAACGGGAACATGAAGCCAGACAGCAGGATCGAGGGCAGGAACAGGAAGAACGCCATCTGCATCGACTGGAACTGGGTCCGCGCGAGCGTCGAGACCAGCAGGCCCAAGGCCAGGTTGGCGACGATCAGCAGCATCGCCGCGCCATAGACGCCGGCCAGGCTGCCGCGGACCGGCACCTCGAACAGCGCCGCGCCAAGGGCCAGCACCACGCTGACCTGCACCACCCCGACCACGATGTAGGGCAGGACCTTGCCGACCATCAGCTCGCCGCTGGAGACCGGGGTGGTGATCAGCAATTCGAGGTTGCCGCGTTCGCGCTCGCGGACGATCGCCATCGCGGTGAACATCACCATGGTCATGGTCAGGATCACCCCGATCAGCCCGGGTACGACGTTGATCGCCGAGATCCGGCGCGGGTTGTAGAGCGGCAGCACGCTGATCGGCGCCGGCGCCGACCTCGCTGCCGGGTTGGCGCCGTCGATCGGCATCGATGCCAGTTGCCGCGCGGCGGCCTGCACCGAGGTATCGCTGCCGTCGACCAGCACCTGCACCGCCTCGCGTCCGTCGATGCGGCGGCGCTCGAAGTCCGGCGGCACCAGCACGCCGACCTTGACCCGCCCCTCGCGCAGCAGGGCCTGCAATTCCTGCGGCGTGCGCGCACCGGCGACCGGGCGCACCACGCCGGTGGCGAGCATGTCCTGCACCAGCGCGCGCGAGCCCGCGGTGTCGGCCATGTCCGCGACCGCCGCCGGCAGGTTGCGGACGTCCGGGTTGATCGCATACCCGAACAACAAGAGCTGCAGCGTCGGGATGCCGATCATCATCGCCAGGGTCATCCGGTCGCGCGCCATCTCGGTAAGCACGTTCGCTTTAATGGGAGCGGGTGATACAAATGCGCTTGACCATCCAAGTGTATTTCTTTTAATAGGCACATTTGCCGGTGGAATGATATCCGCGCTGATAAACGGCAGGTTTAAGCC